>JAOUMD010000038.1 GCA_029881675.1 Minisyncoccota bacterium
AATTCCGAATGATACACTTCCCGATTCACCCATTACTATTTCCCAAGATAAATCAAAATTACTTTTAACAACAAGAAAAGGACAACTAATTTCCCTTAATTCAGTTTCTGGAGAAAAGATCTGGGAGAAAGATTTTCCGGTAGTAGACAGTTCAGTATTTTTTCAAAATAGGACTATCCATTTTGGAAAAGTTTGGGAAGTAAACAATAAAATTTATGTTATACACTCACCATCAAATACTTTTTCTTCTTATAACAGTGAAGATGGAACAAAAAGGTGGGAAATAACTAATATTCATTTTTTTCCAAATAAACCTTTTTTTAAAAATGATTATATATTAATCAAACAAGTCAATAAATTGATCAGTATAAATGATGAAAATGGTTCTTTATCTGAAATCAAAATTGATAATAGTAAAATTGAAAATTTAAAAATAATAGACTTAAGTGATGAGAAGGAATCTTTTATTTATAAAGATAAAAATTATGTAGTCAAAATAAGTACTGATCTTAATATAGTTCATTGGTCTAAAGTCTCTCTGTCTAATTTAAGTAATATTAAAGACATTTCTAATAATGACCCTTTGCTTATACAAAACTATAATATACAAAAAAACATCACCATACTTGATTATGTTAATCATAGTAATGGAGAAATCTTAAAATCAGATACACTTGAATATTCTCCTTATATAGTTTCAAAAAAAGACAATAATAATATTATCACCGGAAATAGTTCCGGACATCTAATCTCTATAGATATAAATGAACTAAAAGTAAATTTTGTAACTGAATTAAGTCATAAAATATATCAAATTGAAAAAAGCAAACTTGGATATGTCGTATTTACAGAAAAATCTGGGGACCATATAGGAATAATTTTAGTTGATTTTGTAGGGAATATTATTTGGGAATATTCACCTGATTTTAAAGCTAATATAGATAATCTTTACTACCATGATGATAAAATATACTATACAAACTTCAAAGAGATATTACTTGAAAAAATAGATGTTAGTTTAAATTCACCTGAAAACCAGAAGTTGGAAAAAATAAATTTTTTATATCAACCAAAAGTTGAATATATTAATCCATATTTAGATTTTGTTCCACAAGAAAACTTACTATTAAAATCTAAGAGTAACTTTAACCGTTTCAAGCTTGTTATCAAAAATATAACTAAGTTTAATAAATTTGATATTACTACTAAACAAAATAACTCTGTATTTGAAATTTATATTAATCATAAGGATATCTATTACCAAAATCCATTTACTGATTTAAAGGTCACTGCTTCTATTACTAATACAAAAACCAATGAAAAACAAATAATAAAAGGATTCTATTCAGAAAGAAATACTTGGAAAATCCATTTCCTTCCACAGGAGTCTTCCATATATAATATTTCAATTAAAATTTCCACACCATTTTCATATTATAAAAAAGACTTATCAACATATATAGATCAGGATAACTATGACCCACTAACTATAAAAAATCATAACTTTATTAAAAATGATAATACTGTTTTTTATCCGATTGGAATTCAAGATGCTTTTTTTGACAGAAATTTTGATGGAGATTTTTTAAATCAAATGGATAATATTAATCTAAATAAACCTGGACTTGATGAAGATCAATATTCATATCTGAACCTAGATGATTATCTAAAAACATTTAAAAATGAGGCAAAAATAAACATATTTAGATATGGAGTAGATAATTGGTCTCCATCTCAATGGCAAATTCTTGATAAAAAAGAAGCTGTATTTAGCTTTAAAGGAGGTAGATTTGGAGATAAATTAGTTAGAGATTTAAAGAATGAAAATTATAAAATCTTAATGACCTTTTTTGGATTTTATCCTCCGTTTGATAGTAAAATTGAAATAAATGACAAACAAAACAAAAAAGCTATTGAAAAATACTTAGACTACATTATAGCTAGGTACTCAGCTTATGTTGATTTGTGGGAAATTGGAAACGAGGCCCAATCAAGCAAAGATTTTTATCAATTCACAACTTCATATATTAAACGAAATGATCCCTACCAACATCCGATAACTACTAATTGGGAAGAACCAAACAACGATAATTTTGATTTTATTTCTACTCATCATTACCAAGAACCTACTCAAGATGGGTCAAAAATAGCAAGTAATTTACTCCTACTTAGTAATTTTAATAATAAAGATAAAACAAAACCAATATTTATCTCTGAACTTGGATTTAAAGACTATAGCTGGTTCAAAAATTCCAGTGAAACTATGAGAATTATGTCGTGGGTTTCAGTATTTCAAGAAATGGGATTTGTCTTTTGGAATCAAGGTCAAAATGGAATATATGAAAACAAACAGAATGCTAATATATACTTAGGACCACTAGAAAGATCTTATTTACACTCACTACAATCTTTCTTACCACAGCTTAAATACCCAACTAAAACAGGTTTTTTTGTAATAGATAATACAGATCTCCAAGTTTACTCACTTCAAAATAGCGACTACTTCTTAGCATATATATTAAACTCAGGAACTGAATATTCTCAAAAAGGATTTATCACTATTCCCTCTCCAGTAAATACTAAAATTGAAATAATTAATCCAAAAACTAATACAATAATTAAAGAACTAAAAACAATATCTGAGAATGAGAATATATTATTACCTTTAATCTATCAAGATCTAGCAATAAAAGCATATATTAATCACAACACTATAGAGTGATGAAACCAAATCAATAGATCCTATGCTATAATTCCTATAGATAAATCCATTTGAGCTTATTATCACTAAGCAAGGAGGAAGAAGAACAACTTATTGTTAAGTAGAACTTCCCGGGTAAGCCCGTAATTGCTGGAACGAGTAAATAAGGGGTGGCACCGCCAATAGAAGGTCCCCTAATTAATATCAATCTTGGTATTAATTAGGGGCTTTTTTATTACCCTAAAAATAAAATAATAATAAAAAGATATTTAAACTATAATTAACTAAATAAAATATTATGCCAAAAGTAACAGACTTTAATCAAACACCAGATTTAGTAAAGCTAGAAGAAGCTATACAAAAATTTTGGGAAGAAGATAAAACATTTGAAAAATCCGTCTCAATGAGAGACAAGAAAAACTCATATGTATTTTATGATGGGCCTCCATTTGCGACAGGTCTTCCCCACTATGGCCATATCCTAGCTAGCACTATGAAAGACGTAGTACCTAGATATTGGACCATGAGAGGAAAGAGAGTCGAAAGAAAATGGGGTTGGGATTGTCATGGCTTACCAATTGAAAATATTGCAGAAAAAGAATTAGGCATTACTCAAAAAAAAGAAATTGAAGAACTGGGTGTAGAAAAGTTCAATGAAGTTTGTCGCTCTAAGGTTCTTAGTTATGTAGATGACTGGAAAACAATCATCAAGAGATTAGGGCGTTGGGCTGACATGGAGAATGATTATAAAACGATGGATATAGAATTCATGGAGTCTGTCTGGTGGGTATTCAAAACATTACACGATAAGGGTCTCATTTATGAAGATCATCGTAGTATGCACATCTGTCCTCGATGTGAAACAACTCTTTCCCAATCTGAAGTTACAGAAGGATATAAAGATGTCAAAGATATTTCAGTTACTGCGATGTTTAAGCTAAATAATAATAGTTTAGAACTTGGAGACAATGTCTATGTTTTAGCTTGGACAACAACTCCTTGGACTCTTCCGGGAAACTTTTTATTAGCTGTTAATAGAGAACTTACTTATGTTGCTTTCAAAGATAAAGAAAGTGAAAACATATTAATTGCTGCCAAAGATAGACTTGAGTCTGTGCAAGGAGATCACAAAGTGGAAATTATAAAAGAATTTTCTGGTGAAGAACTAGAAGGTCTTACTTATACCCCTCTCTTTAGCTATTACAAAGACACCCCCCACTCTTTTAGAGTTGTTAGTGCTGATTTTGTCAGTAATGAAGATGGAACTGGAGTAGTCCATATCGCGCCAGGATTTGGTGATGATGACTATAAGCTAGGTAAAAGAGAACAAGTCGAACTTATCCAACATGTAGCCATGAATGGTAGATTCAAAAAAGAAGTTACAGACTTTGCTGGACTTGAAGTAAAACCTAAGGATAATCCTCAAGCTACTGATATTGAGATAATAAAATATTTAGCTCACAACAATAAGTTATGGAGTAAGTTAAAACTAACTCACTCATACCCACATTGTTGGAGATGTGATACTCCCTTGCTTAACTATGCGACTGGAAGTTACTTTGTAAATGTCCTAAAAATAAAAGATAACTTACTTAAAAATGCCAAAGAAATAAACTGGTCTCCAGAGCATATTAAGAATGGTCGATTTGGTAATTGGCTTGAAGGGGCTCGTGATTGGTCCATCTCCAGACAAAGATTTTGGGCTAGTGTTATTCCAATCTGGAAGTGTAACTGTGGAAATGAAAAAGTTTATGGTAGTGCCAGTGACTTAGAAAAAGATTCTGGACAAGAAGTTACTGACTTACATAAACATGTTGTAGATAAGATTACAATTAAATGTGACAAGTGTGATCAAGATATGAAGCGAGTTCCAGACGTTTTAGACACATGGTTTGATTCAGGATCAATGCCTTATGGTCAAGCTCACTACCCATTTGAAGATAAACAAGAATTTGAGCAAAACTTCCCTGCAGAATTTATTGGAGAAGGTGTAGACCAAACTAGAGCTTGGTTCTATTACCTCCATGTTATTGCCGGAGGAGTCAGAGATTCTATTGCCTTTAAAAATGTTATTGTAAACGGGATTGTCTTGGCAGAAGATGGCAAAAAAATGAGTAAGAGATTACAAAATTATCCAGATCCTGCATTATTAATGAATAAATATGGAGCTGATAGCTTGAGACTCTATATGTCTAGCTCTCCAGTTTTAAAGGCAGAAAATCTTAATTTTAGTGAACGTGAAGTATCTGATCTAAGAAGAAAAGTTTTCATTATTTGGTGGAATGTCTTTAGCTTCTATCAATCGTACTCAGATAAAAGTATAGACTTTAAGGTTATTCCAAAAAAACCAAGTCATATTTTAGACCAGTGGTTACTTGCAAGACTTTCTGAATTAGTTGAAAGTGTCACAGGACACATGAACAATTATGACTTAGTAAAATCAAGCCGTCTATTAATTGAGTTCATCGCTGACCTTTCTAATTGGTATCTAAGATTAAGTAGGAATAGACTTAAAGATAATAAAGAGGCTGGTCATGTTTTAGGCCATACTCTTTATACTCTCGCCCAACTCTTTGCTCCATTTGCTCCATTCTTTAGTGAAACAATTCACCAAACAATGGTAGATGAGAATAGTTCTATCCATCTTACTGATTGGCCAGAGACAGTAAAGTACGATGCACTACAAAACTTTGATCTTATAGCCCAGATGCTCCAAGTTAAGAAAGCAACAGAGCAAGCTCATTCCATTAGAAAATCAGAGCAAATTAAAGTTAGACAACCACTAGCTAAACTGACTCTATCTGGTCCAAAGCTAGCTGATGCTAATTCTCTATCAGAACTCTTAGAAACAGAGCTAAATGTAAAAGAAGTAGAGTGGATAGAAAGTGATAAAGAACAGAACGTCAGTCTTGACCTCAAACTCACCCCCGAATTAAAAGAAGAAGGTGACGCAAGAGAGTTAATGAGAAATATTCAAAAACTCAGAAAGGCAGCTGGACTTAAAATAGACAAAGTCGTCAATGTTTATTGTCCTGAATGGTCAGAAAAATGGAAAACTGAAATAGAAAATCATACTGGGACCAGACTAATTAAAGGTGACACTTTAAAATTACAATAAAAAACTTGAGTGGTAGAATGGGAAGTATGAATAATACTTCCTATTCTCATGACTTCATCAACTAAGACATTACTTATCCCAGCTGTCTTAATTAGTTTTGCTCTGATTAGTCTTATCACATTAAAAAGTATTGCTCCTGAGCTTGCTTCTGTTCAACTTATTTATTGGATATTAGGGTTCTCTTCATTTATTGCAATTTCACAGATTAGACTAACTATTCTAAAAAAGTATAATCTACTCGCTTATGCTGGACTTATCTTTCTTCTCATTGTCACACTAATTAGTAGTTCACTTACCAGAGGAACAGCTCGATGGATAAAATTTGGGGATCTATTTGCAATTCAACCATCTCAATTAGCTGTCCCAATTGCTGGTTTTACCATAGCACTTTTTGCAAGTAAAAATAAATTAAATAATCCTAAAAATATTATTAAATTTATATCAATCCTACTTTTACCAGCAGTCTTGATTCTTATAGAACCTGATTTAGGGACAACTATTCACTTTGGATTAAGCATAGGTATAATTCTTTTTCTCTCCGAAATAAAAACAAAATATATCTGGTCATTAATTAGTATTACTTTAATTGGGGCTATTTTTTCTTGGATGTTAATATTGAAACCATACCAAAAAGCTAGAATTACCAATTTTATTAATTCTCAAAACAATCAGGAAGATAGCTCAAACTATAATTCATTCCAATCTCAAATAGCTGTAGGGTCAGGACAACTTTATGGTAAAGGATTAGGACAAGGAAGCCAGTCACATTTGAAATTTTTACCAGAAAGACAAACAGACTTTATTTTTGCCTCTTATGCAGAAGAATGGGGCTTTGTGGGAAGTATCATTTTACTAAGTCTATACTTTATTCTTAATCTATTTCTAATCTATAGAGCAATGATGAGTAGCGATAAGTTTGAGTACTATTACCTAATCTTAGTCATGACGACAATTACCATTCAAACATTTGTTAATGTTGGAATGAATATCGGTCTTCTACCTATCACTGGAGTCACTCTCCCATTTATTTCATACGGAGGAAGCTCACTTATTTCTCTTTGCTTAATGTTAGGTTTGGCGCAAAATATTATTTTACGACAAAAAAGAAAAATTAAATTAGATATTAGATAAGTCAATTAGCTTAGAAATGAATAGATGGTAAAATACTTGATATGAATGGACTTAATTTTAAATTAAAATCTACAAAAGGTAATGCTAGAGCAGGAGAGTTTACAACTGAACATGGGGTGGTTGAAACGCCTATTTTCATGCCTGTGGGTACTCTTGCGACAGTTAAATCTATAGACTCTAATGACATTAAGAAGACCAACCCAGAAATTATCCTAGCAAATACCTATCATCTGTATTTGAGACCTGGGTTAAAAATACTAAAGAATGCCGGTGGAGTGCATAATTTTATGAACTATCAGGGACCTATGTTGACTGATAGTGGTGGCTTTCAAGTTTTTTCTTTAGGAAAACAGGCAGCCAGCAAAGGCAAAACTTCAAATGTAAAAATTACAGATGAGGGTGTCAAATTTAAATCTCACTTAGATGGTTCAAAACATTTTTTCACTCCTGAGAGAGCCATAGAAATCCAAAGACAAATTGGAGCTGATGTTATCATGGTTTTTGATGAATGCACTCCAGACAAAGCTGATGAAAAGTATACCCGCCAAGCATTAGATAGAACTCATGATTGGGCCAAAAAGTGTAAAGACTATTGGGAAGAAAAGAAACGTAAAAATATCTATGGAAGATACCAATCACTTTTTGGAATAGCTCAGGGAGCAATGCATAAAGAATTAAGAAGAGAATCTGTCCAAAGAATTGTTGAATTAGACTTTGATGGGATTGCACTAGGAGGAGAAACCGTTGGATATAACATGAAAGGGACTGTTAAGCTTTTAGATTGGACTCGGGATCTTCTTCCAGAAGACAAACCTCGTTATGCGATGGGACTTGGTCTTAATCCCCAGGATATTGTCGACGCTATCTTAGCTGGATATGACATGTTTGATTGTGTTGCACCTACAAGATTAGCAAGAAATGGAGCCTTATACTCAGGTGAGCTAAATACTTCAGGTAAAAAACCTAAATTTGTTTCCAAACATAATAAAGGAAGAATGCAGATTGGTAATAGTGTGTTTAAGAATGATCTATCCCCTATCTCTGATAGTTGTAAGTGCGAAACATGTAAGGGTGGGTATACCCGCTCATATCTTAGACATTTATATAAAG
>JAOUMD010000015.1 GCA_029881675.1 Minisyncoccota bacterium
ACAACTGGTTCTTCCTCTACAACTGGTTCTTCCTCTACAACTGGTTCTTCCTCTAGAGCCAAAATACCACTATCACCACCCTTGTCAACTGAATCTAACTCAATAATAGCCTTATCAAGTTCATCTATTGCATCTAGGACTACTTCTCTATCAGCACCACTAGCAGCTAACTCTCTTAACCTTGCCATTCTTTCTTCTATAGATTCTGGAGGAGATTTAATTTCTGTAAGTCTTATTTTTCCTACTTCTTTAACTGGTTCTTTTTTATCTTTAATCTCAGCTAACTCTTCATCTGTATAACCTACATTAAGAAGCTCTGTTCTCATCTTATCTATCTCAGCCTTCATCATATGATCATCATCACTCTTTGGTTCTCTAATATTCTCAAAGGTAACTCCTTCTTCTATAAGGCCTTTTCTGACATCTCCTGTACCAATTCCTCTTTCAGCATTACCTTCTCCTTGATATTCTTTTAATAAGTTTTTATATTCTTTCAATAAAGGACCTCTAGATTTCTTTAATTCCTCTTTTGTATCTTTAATTGTAGTCTCCACTCCAGTCAATAAGCCCTTAAGTTTTTTTGTTAAATTTATACCAGTTGGATATTCGACAAATTCACTCAAGCGTTGACGCTCTTTCTCTAAATGAGACAGACTCTCATCAGTTTCTCTTTTAGCACCCATACCCATCTCATTAATAGAAACACTAACATCTTTACCTGTTTTAAAATCTCTGTGACTAGGAACTATATTTCTCTCTTGTGTATCCATAATAAAAGTAAATAATACTTACTCACATATTCTACCAAATTATCCTCTGGAAAACCACTGATTAAGGATTATGGTATAGCTTTATAAAAAGCCCCGTACTAGACGGGGCTTTATTAATTTCTTTTTATTTTGAAAGTTCTAATCTTTCAATAAGTTTCTTATATCTCTCTTCACTCTTCTTTTGTAAGAAGTTAAGTAATCTTCTTCTCTTAGCTACTTGTTTAAGTAGACCTCTACGAGAGTGATTATCTTTCTTATGTTCTTTAAGATGTTCTGTTAACTCTTGAATAGATGCTGTTAAAATAGCAATCTGTACTTCTGGAGAACCAGTGTCACCTTCAAAAAGTTGAAAGTCATTGATAATTTGTTGTTTTTGGGCTTTAGTAATTGCCATATATATCTTTCTTTGCCTTTGAGACACTAGTTAAACAACTAACCGGTGAATAAAGTGGGCTCACTTAATATTAGGTATGTATTATAACACATCTGGTAGGATATCGTTAAATGTCGAAAGGAGGAGTAAAATCATTGAATCTATTAACTATATACTGAATATCAAAAGTAGTACCATCTAAAAGACTCATCCCATTCGCTTTATTTATTTCTCTATAAAATAATTTATATTGTTGAATCAAGTGTGAAACAGACTTAATAGCTTCTTCCCTTTTTTGTTTCATCTTCTCTTCAAAAGACCCTGAAAATAATAGAACTCCCATCATTTTCCAAATAGGAGTATCTCTAACTCCAAAAGTATTTCTAGTTTGTTCTAGCATTCTATGACGACCTAATACTGAATGAGCTTCTTCCATAGCATTATATCTAGCTCCACCTACTCCATGAATCAAACCTCCTCTTGTTGCTTCACTTAATACCTGTGAAGGATTTTCTGAAAAAGGAAAATCAATTATACCTAATCTATTTAATAATTCGTATATTTTATAAACTGAATCTCTCAATCTCATATTCCCACTATCTCTTTGCCATTCTTCACACTTTCTTTTTAATTGATGGAAAAGACCATCACTTAACACACACATTTCATCAATTAACCAATATGAATAGTCTTCTTGAAGATCAAACACTTCTTGGTTTAAACTAGGATTATCAATTTCTAAGGCCGCTAAATATTCATTGCGTTCTTCTTCTGGAATATTTTTAAGTTCAAATTCTTTAGGATCTGCAGCCAAAGATTCGTCTAATGCAGCTTCATCTTCAAGGCTGAACAATAAGGGATCTATCTCTCTACGTCTTCTCATATATTTCTATTTAATTAATATTTATTAATTATATCAGAATAAATCAAACATCATCGTAATTATGATATAATGCTTGTTGCGATCTTTAACAAAGGGGAAATCCTTATGGAAACAACTGGTAACAGCAATTTCCAAACCAAGTTAGCCGCCATATTAACTTGGTTCAGCTCTGCTGCAATAGTTATTGTAAGTGTTGCGGCAATACTTCAAATTTGCGTATATTTTACCACTGGCGATTGGTTCTTAGCTGGACCTGACTTTGGTAGTGGTGGAATATTTACCCCATTTATGGAATCTATTCTTATTTGGGGCATACCGATTTCTATTGCAACTACACCGGATATTATCGCAAAGATAATAAAAGATCAAAAAAGCACAGAAACAGCTATCGTTACAATGCTTTTTGGATTTCCGATTATTGGGATTATTATGGCTATCTTGGCTGGGATAGCTTTTGTATTTTTTCTCTTCCCAATATCTATAGTTGCAGCAATTATCAGCATATCGTTTGGTGCATTTGAGATTAATCCCATCTTTGGGATAGTAGTGTTTCTCATTCTCAGTGGTTTAGCACTTAGCGCACTTGGCTTTGGAGAAAGTGGCGAAAAAGTAATTGCCATCATTTTTTTCAAAGATGACTAATAAACTGTAAACTAAGATCGCAACCAATACGAGAAAGACCCTCATCAATAGGGTCTTTTTTGATTCTTAAAATTCAATTTATTGTAAGAATCTTTATTACCGTTCCTTAATACATTTTACTAGAAAAGATCTGGGGTTAACCCAACAACAGTTAGCAGATAAAGCTGAGATACACCGTAGTGTTGTTGCAAAAGTGGAATCAGGAAATAGAAATGCTACCCTAAATACTCTAATGACATTAGCCAAAGCAATGGGAAAAGAATTAAAGATTGATTTTGTTTAAAAAGGTTAAGATCTAATCCTCATTATGATAAGCAACTAAGATATCACCAACTTGGAAATCTTGTTTCTTATGCTTGAAGGTTAAAGCAAACTCACTCTTACCTTTTACTGAAGTAATCTCTTCTTTACCATGCATCATAGAACCAATTTGAGGATCTGAGATAATCTCACCATCTCTCTTAAGGTGGAACTTATCTGTCTTTTTAAGTTCTCCTGTCTTAACCTTACAACCAGCAATCTTCATACCCTTCATATCAAACATCTGAAGAATTTCTGCTTCACCGGTAACTACTTCATCAATAGTAGGTTCAATTAACTTAAGGATTTGTTTTTGCATATCCTCAATTAATTTATAAATAACATCATAGCTCTTGAGAACTACATCATTATCTTTGGCCATTTGCTTTATTTTGTTTGGAACTTTAATTTTAAAAGAAATAATCTTTGCACCACTGGTGATAGCACTTTCAATATCTGATTCTGTAACTTGACCAACACCTTTTGAAATAATATTAACACTATCAGTGTCCATATTTTGTTCAATGACTTCTAGAGTACCTTCTACATCTGCTTTGATGATAAGGTTAAGCTTTTGTTTTTCTCCAAAGGCTGCTCCAAAATCTAAGTCTGCAAATGGATCAATATCGGCATCTTCCTCAGCTTGAATCTCTTCCTCAACTTCATATTGAGCACCAACTTCTCTGATGATAGAACCAACAGCTGGAATATCATTAAGACCAACAATCTCTGCTGGAGAACCTGGACCAACTTCTTTAAGTTGCTTACCATTCTCATCAACAAGAGATTTAACTCTACCTTGACCAGCATCACTATAAATATCTTGTTTGACTTTAAGAGTACCTTCTCTAACGATAACGCTAGCAAGAGAACCTCTATGTTTATCCTTTGTAGACTCTATAACAACTGCTTGTAATGGAGCTTTAGGATCTGCTTTATATTCAGCCAAGTCAGCCATAACAGTTAATGTTTCAAGAAGCTTATCTACACCCATTCCAGTAGTAGCAGAAATATCAACACTATCAATATCTCCACCAAAATCTGTTACTGTAATACCATGCTCAGCTAATTGGCCTTTGACCATATCTGGGAAGAATCCTTTAAGGTCTGATTTGTTAATGGCAACGATAACTTGTGCTTTAGAATTCTTGATATGTCTAATTGACTCAATAGTTTGTGGTTTAACACCATCATTAAGAGCAACAACTAAGATAATAATATCGGTAATATTTGCACCTCTTTCACGCATCTTTGAGAAAGCAGCATGTCCAGGAGTATCAATAAAAGTAAGAGGCTTACCCTTATAGTTAATTTGGTATGCACCAATGTGTTGAGTTATTCCGCCAGATTCTTTAGCTTGAACATTAGCTTTTCTAATGTAATCAAGTAATGATGTTTTACCATGGTCAACATGTCCCATGATTGTAATAACTGGTGGTCTCTTTTGTAGTGCCATATTAATTAACTCCTTTTATCTTTATTGGTTTACGATTTATCTTCTTCTAATTTTTCAAATCTTGGGAACTCAGCTTGTCTCTTGGTAAAATCTGCCTCAAAAGCGTCTACCTTTTCAAGTAAGAATGCTTTTTGCTGCTCACTGATATCATCAAATGCTTGCCATTTAGCTTTAAATCTAAATAGATCACCTAATGTAGTAAGTTTGAATTGAATAAGTTTTTCTCTTGTTTCTGGTTCTAGACCTTCAAAAGTATCAATCTCGTGTTCTTCTTCACCAGTGACAGATGACTTAACGTCCCCTTCTGCTGATTTAACTGTAATCTTATATCCAGTTAACTTTGAAGCGATACGGACATTTTGTCCACCTTTACCAATAGCAAGAGATAATTGATCATCTGGAGCAGTAACTGTGACCATCTTTCTTTCTTCATCAATTTCAATTTGAAGACCTTCAGCTGGAGCTAAAGCTGCCTGCATATATAGTCTAGTGTCATCAGAATAAGGGATGATATCAATCTTCTCGTTATTTAATTCATTAATAACTTCTTGAACACGAACACCTCTTTGACCGACACATGAACCGACAGGGTCAACACCCTCTTGAGTAGCTCTGACTGCAAGCTTAGTTCTGACACCAGCTTCTCGAGCAATTGCAACAATTTCTACAGCACCTGAAGCAACTTCAGGAACTTCTCTGTCAAATAATTTAGCAACTAAGTTCTTATCTGCTCTAGAAACAATGATTCTTCTACCTCTATGAGTTTCTCTAATATCAGTAATCAAGACAGCAATGCGCATGTTCATCTTGTAGAACTCTCCACGCATTTGTTCTTCTGGAGGCATAAAACCTTGTCCACGACCAATGTCCATAACAACCATTCTGCCATCCATACGAAGAACTTGGCCCATGATAAGGGTACCAATTTTGTCTTTGTATTCTGTAAGAATTTGTTCTTTTTCTGATTCTCTAATTTTTTGGAGGATAACTTGTTTTGCAGTTTGTGCTGCAATTCTACCAAAACCAGCTGGAGTAACATCCTCTGATTTTGTTTCATCCCATTCTAAAATTTCTTCTGTTTCTTCTTCTCTCTTTGTTACAGGAGCCTTGAAGATTTTGCTTTCACCACTGAATTCATTTAGTTCAGAATAGTAATAAAAGTCTTCGTCATACTCTGGAATTTGCTTCTTATATGCAGAGACTAATGCTTGTTTAATAGCCTCATGAATTGATTCTACTGGGATATTTCTTTCATTTGCAATCTGAGCAATAGCTGCTGCAAATTCAGTTCTAGCGACTTGTGTTTTTGCCATAAATTTTTATTTATTTATTTTATTAAAAAAGGGTCGATTCTCACCGCCCTTTGTCAAACTCTTATATCAGGTTGTATTATACCAGACTTGACTTAACATTACCAATATTTTTAAAGCCCCATGTTGAGTGAGGCTTTAAATGTAAAAACATTATGATAATTCTTCAATGGTTGAAAGAGCCATATCAAGAAGTGCAATAGTTACATTGTAGTATTCTTTTGCCTTCGTTGATTCAGCATCAATCACAATTTGTGAAACTTCACTCGGTGTTCTTGAAAGAATATCCTTATTGGGAACACCTTCGTAAACACGAAAACCATCTAAATCAAGAACATTGTGATAAATGATTTCCTGCCGGTGAGCTTCATCAATAAACTTTGATGGAGGGTAAAGTTTAGGAATCTCAGTTTCCATCAATTCCAACAATCCTTTTGCTTCCAAAACCAAAGCTTGATGTGCGTCTAAAGCTTCATTTAGTAAAACTTTACCAGACAATCCTAATACCTCTAAAGCACCTTCATAAGTCAAATTTTGACTCATTATGAATCCTTTTCTCGACTAAACAGTCAGAACAACATCGTTTAATGTTACTTAAACATTATATCACTATAACTATATATATACACCTATTAAAGCTCTTTTAGCTTCTTAAGTAGTTCTTTTTGTTTTTTGGATAATTTTTCTGGTACTTCTACAATTAATCTAACGTAAAGATCTCCTTTTCCTCTGCCTCTTAAGTGTTGAATTCCTTCTCCTCTTAATCTAACTAGAGTATGAGACTGAGTTCCTGCTCTAACCTTCATATTTAAAGGGTCATTAAGAGTCTTTACTTCAACCTTACCACCTAAAGCAGCAGTCATATAGCTAATCTTCTTATCAATAAAGACGTCATAACCATCTCTCTTAAATTCTTTATGTGGGGCAACATCAAAAGAAACATCAAAGTCTGTAAACCTTAATCTAGTACCATCATTAGCTCCCGCTGGAATCTTGATAGTGTGCTTTTTTCCTTCAATATCTACTTCTTTTTCTGCGCCTTTTGCAGCTTCCATAAAACTAATTCTCATTGAATATCTTGTTCTTCTCTGAGCTCTTGCAGCTCCGCCAAAGAATTGTTCAAAAATATCAAAGGCATCACCAAAGTCTTGACCACCACCAAATGGATTACCTCCACTACTGTTATATGACCATGTAAATGGACCTTGTTGTTGTCCTCCAGCGAATGGATTTCCACCACCCCCAGCTCCAGAAAAAGCAGCGTGACCAAATTGGTCGTATTGAGTCTTCTTCTTATCATCAGAAAGCACTTGATATGCTTCGTTTATTTCTTTGAATTTTTCTTCTGCGTCTTTTGCTTTATTCTTGTCTGGGTGAAACTTCAAAGCCATCTTGCGATATGACGACTTTATCTCTGCTTTAGTAGCCTCTTTTTTTACACCTAGAATTTCGTAATAGTCTCGTTTGGTTGCCATAAGAAGATCATTCTACCAGAGTAAAGAAGGTTTGTTAAGCAGATGAATTAAGTGATTGCTAAACAATATCTTAAAAACATCAAATTTAAAAAATTATACTGATAAAGTTGAAAATTTAATCAATAAAACTTGATAATATTAATAGTCAAGATTACTATTAACAATAGTTTTGACAACATGAAAAAAGCATATCTACTAATTCTAATTTTAAATATCTGCAGTTCTTTTTTTATCAGTAAATTAATTTTATTAAATAATAATAATTTACAAAATAATGGAAACTGGGTTGTAGAAAAAACTAATCTTGAGATGGGGGTAATGGGCTCCTATAATTTCTTTTCAAATACTCAACCACTAAACAGAGATCATCTTAACTTAGGCTCTTGGCATGGTTTCCAAGAAATTCACACCAAAAATGAATATGATTTTAACAGAGTTGAATATGACATAAGGGTTAGTTCAAGTGGATATCTAATAAATTACTTAATGAACAATAAAGGAGAAAGAATAGGTTTTAAAATTAAAAAAAATGAAAATGAATGTATAAAAATTGACAAAGGCGGAAAATTTATAGAAAGAGAACCTGTTAGTTTAACTTTAGATGAAGAAAACAAATGGGTTCATATTAGCTTAAATATTAAAGAAAATAATTTATCAGTAAATATTAATGGAAATATATTTAGTTGTAATTTTGAAAATAAATCATTCGAAAAGATAGGATTTAAAAACGGATTTTCTGATGTTTATTTAGATAATATAGAAATTTTCAAAGACAATAAAAAACTGTTATCAGAGGACTTTTCTAATACAAACCACTCTGTAATTACCTTCTTAAAAGTTCTTTTGTGCTTCATATTAGTTAATGTTTCTATTTTTTTCATATTCAAAATATTAATTAAAAATAAAAAAAGATTGCTTTTCTTATTAATTTCACTCAACCTTTCAGCACTAATCTCAATAGGTTTAATTTTTCATTATTTCAATTATAAGTTTTTGGGCAATTATCCTAATCTTTCATCGACAATTAACAATTTAAAAAAACAAGAACAAGTCTGGGTCAATAATGAAGTTCAAACAATAAGTGATGAAATAATGGAAAAAAACATTAATGATAACAGAGATAAAATTATGTTCATTGGTTCATCACAAACCTGGGGAGCTGGAGCTTCACAATATAATAAATCTTTTACAAAAGTCTTTGAAAAATTGATAAATGAACAAAACACTAATTCAGATTCAACTGTTAGTGCTGAGATAGACAAAAGGATTCTTGGAATAGAAATAAAAAAAGATATAAATGTAATAAATACAGGCATTTCTGGGACTATATCCTCAGAATTACTAAGTGAATATAAGAATCAGTGGATAAATTTAAATCCTAAAATAGTATTGATAAACTTATCTAGTAATGACTTTACTTATCAGGTTAATCAGAATGCATATGAAAAAAATATCCGTAAATTTATTGAAATTAACAAGAAAGAATCTATTGAAACTGTGTTGATTATTGAAGCTAATTCCAAAGAATATGAAATGGATAATTATTTACATGATATCTTAAAAGATATTTCAGTTGAAGAAAACATTTTATTAATTGATATGAATAAATATCTTGAAGAAATTGATTCACAAGGAATAATTTGGTGGGACTTTGTTCACCCTACTGACTATGGACATGAGCTAATTGCAAAAAAACTTGTTGAAGAAATAAATATGATTAGTGCTTACAACAATAATGAGTAGTAAATAGAATTTTTCGAAAATTGTTTTAGTCTCTAACTATTTTTTTAAATCTTTTTTTTCGGAAATACTCCCAGACTGAAATAGCAGCCATAGAAATAATAAGCATAGAGCTAAGACCCATACTCCAAAAAGTGATCAATTGTTTAACTTTTTGAATCATAAGAAATAAGTTTAACTTAATTAGAAAATAGATGCAAAAAAGGTGGCTTATGCAACCACCTTTTATTTGTACATGTGGCTATGAAGCCATGGTGAAAAGAGGCATTAATGCCGCTTTTATTTCTGAATATCCGACGGGCTTTTTTAAGAAAGCCCCATTGATTTCCCAGAAATCTTGTGTCTGATATTGGTCTGCTGAGATACCTACGATATATGTCGGATAGTGAAAATTAGCCAATCCATTGGTAATTTGCACCCCATCATCACCTGATTTATCCCAACTGTGGAAATTGCCATCAATCAGAGCCAAATCCCAGCGTCTACCGATAACATCCATACAATCATCATATGTGTTGACTTCGGTTATTTCCCACTCTTCAGGGAATAACCCAAATTCAAGTTCTAACAGCATTGCTAGAACTTCTCGGTACGTTTCTGTCAATCCCGTATTATCATCACCTATCAAAATACGCAACATTACCTTTACTCCTCAGTATAATGGACACTACCTTGATTTTATCACTATGGGACGATAATTACAACCATGCATAGGATTATTTTCATTAATTTACAAAAAAAAGAAGGTGACTGTGAATCACCTTCTCATGTTGTAGCTTGTTATTCACTAGTTAATCAGATTAAACAACAGGTCAACAAATTCTTTAGGTTCATAGGGTTTTTCTAAGAAAATCCCATGTTTTTTCCAGAATTCATCATTTTGGAAATCATGCCCTGCAATTCCAACTATGTAAACACCTTTGCTACTCTGTAACAAGATCTCACATATTGCTCGGCCATCTTCTCCTGTAGCTCCACTGCCAAGATTTCCGTCAAGAATAACGATATCCCACCCACCTTCTTTTGCCTTTTTCAAGGCTTCAGAAAGAATAAAAGCGGTATCGACATCTGCGCCAAAACCTTCAGCCATTTCAGCTTGAAAATCATTCAAATCTGGACTATCTTCAATTACTAAAACACGTTTTGTCATTATTCATCTCTCAAAATCAATCAAGCGTACATTGTGTATTTGTATTATAGGATACTAATATTGTATGTCAACCAGATATACAAAAACAGACGGGTTCCCCCGTCTGTTCTATATTCTACCTAATTGGTAACTTGTATCAGATTACTCTTCTACAACTTCACCTTCTTGAGCTTCAGACTTACCTTCGTCCTTTTTATCAGACTTATCATCTGCTTTCTTTCCTTCATCAGATTTTCCTGCTTTAGCTTTCTCTTCATTAGCCTTATTCATTGCTTGAGCAATGACTTGAGCACTAGTTAAGGTTTCATCTGTAGCTTTCTTAAGTTCTTCTGCAGTTGTATCTTCTTTTGCAGCAAGTTCTTTAAGTTTCTTTACATTCTCTTCAATCTTTTCTTTATCTGCTTTTTCTAACTTATCACCATACTCTTCAAGTTGTTTTTCCATTTCAAATGAAACAGAATTTGCTTGATTCTTAGCTTCAGCTAATTCTTTCTTAGCTTTGTCATCATCAGCATACTTTTCAGCGTCAGCCTTCATCTTTTCTACTTCATCATCACTGAGGTTAGTAGAATTTTGGATTGTAATCTTTTGTTCTTTATTTGTATTCTTATCCTTTGCAGTAACATGAAGGATACCGTTTGAATCAATATCAAAAGTAACTTCAACTTGAGGAATACCTCTCATTGCTGGTGGGATACCATCTAAAATAAACCTACCAAGAGTCTTATTATCTACAGCCATTTCTCTTTCACCTTGTAAGACGTTAATCTCAACCTGTGTTTGATTATTTGCTGCTGTAGAGAAAACTTGTGACTTAGATGTTGGGACAGTAGTATTACGGTCAATAAGTGGGGTTCTAACTCCTCCGAGTGTTTCTAATCCTAGAGTTAATGGAGTAACATCAAGTAAGACAACGTCTGTAACGTCACCTCCAATAACACCAGCTTGAACAGCAGCACCGATAGCAACAACTTCATCAGGATTTACACCTTGGTGAGGTTTCTTACCAAAGAACTTCTCAACTTCACTGACAATCTTAGGCATTCTAGTTTGACCACCGACTAAGATAATCTCATTAATTTCAGATGCTTTAAGACCAGAGTCTTTAAGAGCTTTTTCAACAGGTTTGAATGATTTTTTGACTAAAGAATCAACCAATTCTTCAAGTTTTGATCTGGTTAGAGTCAAAGTTAAATGTAGAGGTTGTCCATCATCACCTTGAGTAATAAAAGGTTGATTAATTTCTGTTTGTTGAGCAGAAGATAATTCAATCTTTGCTTTCTCAGCACTGTCTTTAACTCTTTGAAGAGCTTGTGGATCTTTACTAAGATCTTTGCCGTTTTCTTTTTTAAATTCAGCGATAATCCATTCAATGATTTCATTATCAAAGTCATCACCACCGAGGAATGTATCCCCATTAGTTGATTTAACTTCAAAAACTCCATCACCAATTTCTAGGATAGAGATATCAAAAGTACCACCACCAAGGTCATAAACAGCAATAACCTCACTGTTTTTCTTTTGTAGACCATAAGCAAGGGCAGCAGCTGTTGGCTCGTTAACAATTCTTTCAACTGTTAGACCAGCAATTTCACCTGCTTGCTTGGTAGCTTGTCTTTGTGAGTCATCAAAATATGCAGGGACTGTGATAACAGCTCTGGTAACTTCACCTCCAAGATAAGCCTCAGCATCAGCTTTAGCCTTAGAAAGAATCTTTGCAGAAATTTCTTGTGGAGTGAATTTCTTACCATCTACATTAACAACAGCCATACCATCTTTACCTTCTGTAATTTCATATGCAACGTGCTTTGTAGCTGCTTTGACAGCAGTATCATTAAGCTTACGTCCCATGAAACGCTTGACAGAGTTAACTGTGTTTTTTGGGTTTAAGACCATTTGTCTTTTTGCAGTGTCTCCTACTTTGACTTCTCCTTTTTTGAAGCCAACGATAGATGGGAAGGTATTTCTTCCTTCTGCAGTTGGGATAATTTTGGGTGATCCACCTTCCATTACAGCGACTGCTGAGTTGGTGGTTCCTAAATCAATTCCGATAATCTTGCCTGTATTTGCCATAGATCTCCTTGTTTTGTTATTTACTTTATTACTATTTATGAAAATATTTTAGCACTCAACTTATTGTAGTGCTAGTACCAATTTGGCACTCTAAATAGGTTAACTGCTAATTATGAAACAATCACTTTTGCATGCCTAATGACTTCACCATTAAGCTTAAAACCTTTTGCGACTACTTTAATTACTGTTTGTTTTTCTTCATCATGCTCATCAATCCCTACTTCTGATTTACCTTGACTTGGATCAGCAACAGCTTCCATAGTATTTACATCAAATTGTTGTCCTATTGGATCGATCTCCTCAAGTCCAGCATCATTTAACTTCATCCAAAGTTGAGATATGACCATATTAAGACCTTGATCATTTATCTGATTAGCAGCGAGTGAAAGGTGTGAGAGTGGATCGATGATAGTTTCAACTAAATCAAGAGCAGCAAACTTAGCTATCTTAACCTTCTCTTCTCTATTTCTTCTGACAAGATTTTGGTAATCAGCGACAGCTCTTCTTTCTTTTTCTCTGGCTAATTCTAATTCTCCATTGAGTTTTTCTATTAAACTATCTAACTCATCATTTTCTACAGAGTCGACAGGATTGTCTTGTGGGTCTTGGGGGTTCTTTTTCATGTTAATTTTCTAAGGGCAGGTTACTGAGCGGTCATTTCTTCAATGAGTCCGCCTAAATATTTCATTAATGGAATAATATAATCGTATTCAAATCTTGCAGATCCTAACACACCAATCTTACATGGCACACCACCAGCGTTAACATTCATGTAAAGGACTGCGATAGGTTCTAAATATTTATTTCCAAGATCTGGACCAAAAACTAATTGAATTGGATTTTCACTTGTACCAAGATCAAATACTTCTTCTAACAAAGAGACTTCTTCAATTAGAGATAGCACATGACGAATGACATTAATATCATAAAACTCAGGCATATTAAGTAAATTTGAATATCCAGCAGTATAAAGACGCTTATTTCCAGTCAATGCAATTCCAACAGCTCTAGACTTCTCAGCAAGAACCGCAGTAGCCTCAACTAGTAAATCTTCACGGATATCTTTGTTTTTCCAAATCTTTTCTTTTGCACTAACTTCATCAGCTACAGAAAGATCCTTTTCTTTCATTAACTCATTAACATATAGTCTCATCGCTAAAGAAGTAGGCTGACGACCAGAACTGGTATGACCTTTTTGTAAATATCCTTGCTTTGATAAATGAACCATCTCATTACGAATGGTAGCTGGAGAAACACCGATCCGATACTTCTTGTCCACTGTTTCAGAACCTACTGGTAAAGCAGTAGCAATAAATTCTTCAATAATAGCGCGCAATATTTGCACTTGTCGTGCGGTCAAGTCGATCATGCTCTAAGTGTACACTAACACCCCAGCAATTAGCAAGAGGTGGAAGTGAGTGCTAACAAAAATGGCGGTCAATCTAATAAGTTGATAATTACTATTTATTTAATATAATACAAGCTAGCAATTATGCTCAGTTGAGAAGGAGGCTTTGCCTTGAAGATAATAAAGTTAATGCTATTGTTGTTAATGCTGTTAGGAATAATAACAGCATGTACTGATAAGCCAGAGGTTGATGTCAATGTTTTACCACATGCTGGAGTTGAGGCCCTTGACTTAGAAATTAGACATGGGAACCTGACTCAATTTGAGGCACCTTACAGTATCTCATCTATACATCTGGCAGATGCTGATAAAGTCTTGGACATATATGACAAATACTTCTGTGTGACTGTTACTCCCCCTATACCCCGGGAAGAATACAGTTCTACAACTTACCGTCATTTTATTGTCACACTGACAAACAATACTTGGAATGCTCAAGTAGAGGACTCTACTGGAATCCACAACTGGCCTGAGATTGGATGTCCAAACGGGAACCAATAGCAATTTTGCTAAATACATAACAATAAGAGCTCATGGAAAAACATTTCATGAGCTTTTGTCATTTAATTCATGCTTTACCTCCTATATATGTGGTAATCTTAGTATATGTCCTTGTTCAAGAAGAAAAGTAAAAAATTTGATTTTACTAACCCTATAAAGAAAAAACAGCAAATACGGAAAAATAAAGCTATTATCGGAGGAAGTCTGGTCGCTTTTATTACCATTGTCGCCCTTGTTGCAGTTACTCAACTAGATAAGATTAAAGAGTTTCTTTCTAAAGCCTCAGGAGAAAATGCAAACCTTGTTGTAGATACTCAAGCAGTAATTGGGACCATGCCTCGACCGTGGCGCAATTTAGCTCAAGGAGGTGAAGCCTTTGACTGGAGAATACAACCTATTAATGGACAAGTTGCTGCTCTAAAACCTGACTACATTAGAATAGACCATATTTATGATTTTTATGAGATTGTTAAAGGTAGCCCAGGAAATATAACTTTTGATTTTACTAAGTTTGATGTCATCCTTGATGATATTACAGCTACTGGTGCTAAACCTTTTATTGCACTTTCCTATATGCCTCCTGCTATTAGTAGCGGGGATATTATTTCTCCTCCGGTCAATTGGACCGATTGGCAAGTTGTTGTCCAAAAAACTATTGAACATGTTTCTGGGACTAGAGGTATCTCTGATGTATATTATGAAGTCTGGAATGAGCCTGATTTATTTGGTGATTGGAAATATTACGGTGAAAGAAACTATCTGACTATGTATACATATGCAGCCCGTGGAGCAAGTAACGCTCATGGCGTAAAGAGATTTAAGATTGGAGGACCCGGAATTACTGCACTATATAAAAATTGGTTTGATGCCCTGGCAAAACATGCTATAGCAAATAACTTAAGATATGACTTCTTTTCTTGGCATAGATACAACCACAATGTTGACCAATATAGAAATGATATGACTGATGTCAGATCTTGGCTCCAAAAATTCCCACAGCTTGATGGTTCTTTAGAGCTACAAATTACAGAATGGGGTCATGATAGTGAAAACCATGCTGGATACGATAATTCATATGGAGCTGCTCATACTGTCTCTGGGGCAATTGAAATGGTGGGTGTTGTAGATCGTGCATTTGTTTTTGAAATTCAAGATGGTAAAGACCCAGCAGGCCAAAGCTACTGGGGTCGCTGGGGTTTAATTAGTCATGCTGATGCCGGAGCTAAAGCAAAACCTCGTTATTATGCACTAAGAATGTTAGATAAAATTGCTGACTTAAGATTACAACTATTAGGCAAAGGTTCTTGGGTTAAAGCTCTTGCAGCTAAAGACGTGGAAGAAAATGTTAATGTTGTGTTATCTAACTTTGATATCTACGGCAGACATGCAGAAACTGTTCCTTTAACATTTACAAATATAGAACCTGGTGAATATACAATTACAAAAGAATACTTAAATGGTCAGCAAACTAGTGAAAAAGTCGCTACAACTGCAGCAAAACTTCAAGTGATGATACCTATGGCTGCAAATACTGTTTCATTTGTAAAACTAAGCCCTAACTTTGTTCTAAATGATAATGTAGAAACAAGACCAGTTGGATTACCTCCTACTGACTTTAGTCCAGTCTCTCCAACCACTCAACCACCAAGAGCTGATGGACCACAAATTCAACGAAGAACAGAATTATAATTGTGGTAATTAGAATCTTTATCTAATGGTTCTCTATCTCAAGGCACTGTAAAAAAATTTGTTTCCGATCTTTCTCATAGTCATATTCTCAAAATATTTCTCTAACAATGGTGGGTAGATCTTATTATAAAAAGGAGTCAAAAGAGGAAACTTTAGTTGTTTGATTGGCGGATGGTCGATTGTTTCTATCAGTAAATCACTTAATTCTTTAACTACATCTAGGCTAGCAAAATCTAAATTAAACCACTCACCTTTTGTGGTGAACTCACTACTTTTATAACATGGTTTATAGCCAATTTTTAACCCTTCTGTATGAATTGCATTAAAATCATTTTGCCTAAAGATATCTTCTTGACCAATCCCTTGTTTATAACTAACAATAAAAACTGGTTTTTTTAATTCTTTAATCAATGATTCTAAATGAACATTATTATTATTTTTTCTAGGTAAGGCATGATTCTCAAATAGAAAATAATCAACCAAATCATTCATTTGTTGCAAATCAACACCATAGTAGAAATTAGAATCAAACTTAGGATCAAAAGTGTTAACCCCAAAGTATTTACCAGCGTCTTTAATTTGCTTACTGAGATCTTTTACAAAACCCATCAGACTCTCAATTCTAAATTTTTTATATGCACGGTAAACATCAGAATCTATCTTAAAATATTTTGGGATATTAAAACCTGATGTATTCTTAAACTTTTTCTGACAATATTTACAGTTACAACCAAAAAAAGACACATTCTTATTTCCCACCATCAAGGGCATCTGTCCAAAATAACAATTATCGACAAAAACACCATCAACTTCTTCTTTTAAAGCTAAACCAATTTTAAATCTTATATATTTATTAAAATAAGGGTTGTTTACACAAGCCATTTTACGGCCACGATGGTATGGAATTAAACCACCATTATATGTTCGACAATAATAATCTCTGTCCTGATGATCATCTAATACCAAATTTGGCCCTTGAACATAAGCATGAACTCTAATTCCTAACTTATGAAAGTTTTCTAATTTTGACCTAAGAAACTTATAGTCTGGTTGCTCTGTTTTTGGATTAAAACCCCAAGAGTATGTTACCCATGCATCCGTAACATTTAATTTTTCTTTTGCATGACGTAGATTCTCATACTCATAAGCACCCAAAACACTTTTAGAGTTAATTGTGTCCCCAGGATATTTAAGATTAATCATTCTAACTGTACCTGGGCCAGACCAGTTATACATCCCTGCTTTTGCATTAATCATGATGAAATTTTTCTAATTGAAATTAACTAACTAACTTTTTTATCTTATTTTGGAATATTTTTTTTGAGAACTTTTCTGCTTGTTTTCTAATCGCTCTCTTATCAAAGCTAATTTCCTGGACTTTCTCAAGTGCACTCATCAGACTTTCTACAGTAAGTTCATCAAAAAATACTCCTGTTTTATTCTCAATAATTGTTTCTTTGGGTCCTCCTGAGCGGTGAGAAACAACTGGTACTCCATGACCCATTGCCTCTACTGGAACTATTCCAAAGTCTTCATCTTCAGCTGGAAAAATGAAAGCCTTTGCTCCTGCATACAACTGGTGTAACTTCTTATCATCAACAGCGCCCATAAACTCAATACTTTCTCCAGCGATACTCTTTAAATGTTCTAAACCTTTACCTGAACCAACAAGCTTAAGAGGTAAATTAAGATTAGTACATGCCTTAATAGCTAGATCTACATTCTTACTCTTTGCCAGTCTACCAACATATAAGAAATAACCTTGATCTTTTTTTGGAGAATAGTCTTTAACTAAATCAACTGGAGGATAAATAACTTGACTGTCTCTACGATAAAACTTTTTAATTCTATCCTGTGTCTCTTGAGAGTTAGCGATAAAGTATTTAACTTTTTGAGCTACTGAGTAGTCAGCTAATCTCATATAGTGATTAATTAGAGAACCTACAACACGGATCAAAGGATTTTTCTTCCAATCTGTCATGGTTGTGTAACCGTATAATGACCTCGGAGGTGTATGACAATAACAGTAATGTTTGCCATTGTTTACTTTGATAGCCTTGGCCATATAAGCGTTTGATGAAGAAATTACTAAATCAAATTCTGATAAATCAAGACTTTCAAATGCCTTCTTTGCAAAAATGCGATAAGGAGAAAATAGTTTTTTATAAAAAGGTAATTTTGTAATCCAAGTCTCTCTGATTTCCCAATCTTTAAATCTCTTAGCGTGAATTCCTAAAGCTTCTTTATCAAAAAAAGCCACATAGACAGGAGCTTCTGGCCACACTTCATGTAAGGCCTCAAGAACCCGCTCTGCCCCACCATATTCACGAAGATAATCATGAACTAGAGCTACTCTAATATTTTTCTTTTGTTTAATCATAGATACGTAACTCTATTATACCCTGTTAAAATAAAGCCTCTTGAACACTGCTCTCAAAAGCATCTTCAGGTAAAAACTTAAGCAAAGAGTTAAAGTTTAATTCTTCAAAAATTTTAACAACTTCCCTTTTGTCATATCCTTTTACACGGCAGCTTTTTAACTCATAGCTAACCGGGATATCCCTTTTGATTGTAGCTAGTTCTTTACTAAGAAAAGCCATTTCTTTATCTCTCTTTAACTTAATTAAAAGTGCTTTTTTAAATAGTGGATGATCAAGACCCTCATCAACTGCATGATAAAGTTTTTCTAATGTATCAAACTCATGGAGTAAGTTTATTGCTGTTTTTGGTCCTACCCCTTTTACTCCTGGGATATTATCTGATGAATCTCCCATTAATGCTTTGAGGTCAACAATTTGATCTACTCGAACTTTCATCTTTTTCAAAACAGCGTCAGGTGTATATTCTTTATCTACACTAAACTTACCTCTGCCTGGTATAAAAACATGAGTTTGATCAGTCACCAACTGAAACATATCCTTATCACCAGTTACAACCAAATTATCTATCCCTTTTGGCTCATTCAGCAGTGTCACAGTCCCAATTAAATCATCTGCTTCAAAACCAGCGACTTGGAAGGTAGGAATATTCATTGATTTAACTACATTGAAAATAATATCTATCTGAGAAATTAATTCTTCGGGCATGGGAGGACGATGAGCTTTATAGTCTTCAAATTTATCATGCCTGAAAGTTTTTTCTTTATGGTCAAAAGCTACTACCAAATATTCTGGATCAAAGTCCTGGATACTTTTAAGTAGTATTCTAGTAAACCCATAAACAGCATTTGTTAGCTGTCCTGAGCTAGTCATTAATGTTTTTGGGAATGCATGGAATGCTCTATATATAAGAGCATGGCCATCAATGATGAGAAAAGTGTCTGCCATAGTGAGAGAGTACCTTAGTCGTGCGTCTTTATCAAATACTGACTTTCCTTTGAAAGTTTATCTAACTTTCCTTCAATACGATCTAACCTATCTAACATCCTTTGTTGATAGTATTCTTCCTGCTTCTTATTTATTGCCATACTAAGAGTAGCAATGATACTACCGTAAATAAGAACACCAAAGATTTGTAAGATCATTCCAAGAACTTTACCTGCATCAGTTACAGGAACAAAATCACCATAACCAACAGTGGTCACAGTACTTACTGTCCACCAAGTTGAATCAAGATAATTAGTGATATTAGCGTTTGGATCTCCGCTTTCAATTGGCACAATTAAAGAACCAAAGAAAATAGAAAAGGTAAATAGAATAATAAACAGCCTGCGAACTTTAGTTCTTTGCAACAGCTGGGGCAGTGTATGCATATTGATAGTATACCCAGAAATTAACTATTAGATCTAGACGGAACTATTCAGATTTTGCTTTTTTAATACCCATTAGCTCTTCAAATTGATCTCCATCGAGAGACTCAACTTCAATTAGTTTTTTGGAGACTAAGTCTAGCTGTTTTTTGTGTTTCTTTAGAACTTGCATAGATTTAGCTCTGGCCGTTTCAATAAATCCTAGGATCTCTTGATCAACTCTTTCTTGGAGCTTATCTGATAATTGAGTCGGATTGCCATAGTTTCTAGCATAGTCAGAGCCTTCAGTCTGTGGACTAAAGTTCATTGGCCCTAAAACACTCATTCCATAGTCAGTAACCATTGCTCTAGCGATTCTAGTTGCACGTTCGATATCGCTACTTGCTCCAGCAGTGAGTTCTTTAAAGATTAATTCTTCTGCAGCACGACCACCCATTAAGACAGCCATTTCGTCAATTAGTTCTGATTTTGTAACTTGCAACTTATCTCTTTCTGGTGGAGTTAAAGTAAATCCTAAAGCTCTACCACGAGAAATAATAGAAATACGATGAACTGGATCTGCATGAGGAGAAACATGAGCAATAATGGCATGTCCTGCTTCATGGTAAGCAGTCATTTCCCTCTCAACCTTATTTTGTAATCTCTTCTTACTTGGACCTAACTTAACTTTCAAAGATGCTTCTTCGATATCTTCCATGGTAATTTCTTTACGACTCTCACGGGCAACGGCAATAGCTGCTTCATTTAGCATATTTTCAAGATCAGCACCTGAAAAGCCAACAGTTCTTTTTGCTACTTTATCCCAAACCAATTCTTTTACAAATGGTTTTCCTTTTGCATGGATTCTAAGTATATATTTTCTTTCTTCAAGGTCAGGAAGTCTAACCATCACTCTTCTGTCAAAACGTCCTGGTCTGACAAGTGCAGGATCTAACATATCTCCTCTATTTGTCGCAGCCATCACAATTACATTATCATTTTGACTAAAACCATCCATTTCAACAAGAATTTGATTTAATGTTTGTTCTCTCTCATCATGTCCACCATGACTACCATTACCTCTGACACGACCAATGGCATCAATCTCATCAATAAAGATAATTGCTGGAGACATTTTCTTTGCAGTAGCAAAAAGATCTCTAACTCTTGAAGCACCAACCCCAACGAGCATCTCCATAAACTCACTTCCAGCAATTGAAAGGAATTGAACATTAGCTTCTCCAGCGACCGCTCTAGCTAATAAAGTTTTACCTGTCCCAGCTGGGCCTACAAGTAGAACACCTTTTGGAGTTCTAGCTCCAAGAACAGTGTATTTTTTAGGATTCTTTAAGAAATCTACAACTTCTTCAAGTTCTTTCTTAGCCTCATCCATTCCACCCACATCATTAAACTTTGTATTTTGCTTTCCTTTAAGAAAAAGCTTTGCCTTACTTTTACCAATACCCATAATGCCGTCTTGGGCGCCTCTTGCTTGTCTAAAAATAAAGAAAAAGAAAACAACCATGATAATGATTGGTAGTGCGGTTAGTGCTAACTCCCAAAGTAAATCTGTAATTGAAACATCTTTAACCTTAATATCTACGCTACCTAGATCAATATCTGAAGCTTCTAAAATTGATACCAATTCTTGGCCATCTTCTTTTCTAGCAATTTTTTGAGAATCATCTTTATAATCAGCAATTAATTGAGAACCAACAATCTCAACTTTCTCAACTTTTTCTTCTCTAATGTCATTAACTAAACCACTTAATGTGGTTTGATTATTCTCTGGAACAGTGAAAAAAGAAAATAAGAAAGGAAGGAATAGTAATCCTAAGATAATATATAAAAAGCCTTTTGAGAAAAATTTATTTAAACTAAGGTTAAATTCAACCTTTTTACCTTTTCTTTTTTTCCCTGGGCTAACTGAGGATTCTTTTTTTTCTGATTTATTCATTATTTTGGAAATATTTTTTTTATCTATCATAAGTATTTTATTCTAACATGCAGCAAGATATTCACTTGATCTATCTAACAATGGAGCCTTCTTTAACTTGTTTTGTAATTGGGAATGGGACAGGGATTTCACCTTCATCACTCATTAACATCATTCCTTGACTGACTCCTTCTCCCATTTTTCTTTCTGCTAGATTTACAACAAAAATATAGTAATTACCGATAAAGTCATCTGGTGAATACCACTTTTTAATACCAGAAAGGATAGTTCTTTCTCCAATATCTTCCCCAAAATCAACGGTAAACTCTAATAATTTATTACTCCATTCTGGACTTGAGGAAGCAATAACTTTACCAATTCTGATATCTACTTTTTCAAAATCTGAATATTCAATAATTTCTTTAATTTTCATAAGGGCTAGTTTAACTCTAAAAGATCGTAAAAACAATACAAATACTCAAAGTAAATTGTTTTTTATAGTATTACTAACGTTATAATAATTACCACGGTCAATTGTGCCTTTTTCTAAACTTCTCATTCCATAGAAACAAGCATCATGCTCTTCATCATTATTATATTTTTTCCAAACTATATTACACTCTTGAAATGCATTCATTGCCTTATCATCTTCATTACTTAACACATAATAATTAGCCAACTGCACTATTGACCAATATTCAGTTGTAGATTTACTCATTATTTCTAAAATTTTTATAGCTGAATAATTATCTCCCTTCTCTATCATCAAATCTGCTTCATCTTGTAAATCTTTCTCTTTCAACCTAAGGTAATCACTCTTTACCCAATGTGCCACCTCACCCATATATTCAACTTTAATTAATAAGTCATCCCAATTCTTTCTTTCAAAATCATAATCAGCCAATACTTGAAAACTTTTTGCGACTGGGAACTGATATGTAGCAAATGATTTTGGCTCGACATAATTCATTTCATCCCAAAAGGTAAGTTGTTCTGATATCGAAAAATTATGACTTACAAAGAGAGGTTTAACTTCATTCCATGCCCATTGGTGAAAATCAAGAGATAATTTATAAAAGACAGCAGCATTTTTTAAATCGTTTTTTCTTAAATACATATCTCCAATGTTACTTGCCAAGACTGATAGCTCTTTATTTGATTCTATGTTTCCAAGAGAGCCATATTTCTTTGCGTCACTAAATGCTTGTCCTGTCAGCATTAACTCTCTTTCAATTTCTTTTTCAAACTTAGGATCAATATTTATAAGTATTCCCCTTGAATAATAATACCAAGGGTCAATTTTCTTAATTTCATTACTATATTTTAGTAACATTTCATTCTGGTTTGAAAATGAATAGTATGAAGAATCATATTGATAAACCTTCATTAATTTTTCTTTACTGTCAGGACTTAAATTTTTATTTAATGCCAACAACTTTATATGACTATGAAAATATGGGAAAACCTTTACTGCGGTATTTGAATTATTAGAAAAAATTAATGATTCAATAATCAAGTTAATAACTACTATTGAAATTATGGTAAAACTGCAAAATAAATATAGAATCTTTGTAAATATTATAAACTGTCTTTTTTTAATATTTTTAATCGTCTTTTTAGATTTACTTCCAAGGACAATGGCTGTCAACATTAGTGTTATTAGATAAATACTAAGCAAACTCCAATCAAAATCAAATAGGACATCTATATAAATAGCAGTTAATCCAATTGCTATAGATTTGTTAAGTGATAAATTACCAAATATATTCTTTTTATTTATTAATAAATCTTTAAATGATATTTTAATAACTTTCCATAATCCCAGTATCATCAAGGAAGAAAATACCAGAAAAACAATTACTCCACTCTCTGCAAAAATTTGGAGAAATGCATTATGAGCATAGGCAGTACTAGATTCTGGTTTAATCTTATACCTTGAATTTATTAGGCTATATGTACCTGGACCATAACCAAAAAGAGGATTTTTTTTAATTGCAATTACAGATGTTTTCCAGTAATCAATCCTAGAATTAAGATCAAAACGCTTACATGTCTTAAAATTATTATCAGTATCATAAACAATCTCACAAAGCTGATTTCTTGATTCTTTTTCCAATGCTCCGATAATAATTTTACTTCCAACCATTCCAATGAATATTGTTAAAATCAATAAATACAAAACTCTCCACTTCTTCTTTTTTAAAAATGACTTAATGCTGAAAGATCCTAACAATAAAATTTCAATAAAACCTAAAGTAATAACAACTCTTCCATAACTAAATAATAAGCTTATAAGTAATAGTGATAATGATGATAACCATAGATAAAAATGATTATATTTTTTTTCTTTCCAAGATTGATGTATATAAAACCAATTTATGGGTATAAACATCACCAATAGAGCTCCTAAGTGGTTATGTCCATAATTAGAATAAAGTATATTTATACTCGGGACCATATTGGACATCTCAGGCACTAGATAATAAACATAGCTAATCAAATTTAAAACAAATAAGACTAAAAATATATTCAAAAAAAGAAAATCTCTTTTAAAAAAGTCTTTATTTCCAATTAGAAAGAAAATGAAAAAAATGAATGAAAAAATATAAAAAACTATTGAGTCCAGAGTGAGAGGAAATGAATGAGTGAAAAAACTAGAAATAACAAGACTTAATAATAATAAAAACCATAGGATGACTTCTTTTTTATGATTAATAATTTTATTAAATTCTAGAAACGGTATGAAAAATAAAAATAATATAACAAAAATAAAAATAATATATAATTTAAGAAATGTCCCTGAAAAAATAAAAAGTAATAATAATAATACGTCAAAGAAGAGAAAAAATAATAGCTGCTTTAACGAATCCATTATAAGATTATAGCAAATATCAAAAGAGATGATATCATCTAGTAATTATGAAAACAGCTTTAATTGGATATGGTTATTGGGGAGAAAAAATATACGACAATTTACTTAGACATGTTAAAAAAGAAGACATTATTATAGTTGACATAAAAAATTCAGATATAAAACTAGAAACTGTACTAAATAATGCAAAAATTACTCATTGCTTCATAGCTACCCCAGAGCTTACTCACTTTGAAATAGCAAACAAATGTTTAAATAACAACAAAAACATATTTGTAGAAAAACCTCTTTGTCTTAAAAAAAATGAAGCAAAGAAACTAATCAAAATAGCAAAAACAAAAAATTTATCTATTCATGTTGATTATATTTTCTTATATGATCAAACCCTCATTAAAATTAAAAAGATGATCGAGGATGGGGTCATTGGATCTTTACAGCATATTGAATCTATTCGTCACTCAGTAAATATTACAAAACCTGGCTCTACAGTAATAGATGATCTAGCTATTCATGATATTTATATCGGAAGATATTTTTTCAACAAAAAAATATCATCAATAGATAAACACTTATTGAGTATCAATTCTCACCAAAAAAACCAAGCAAATATAACTTACTATTATAATGAAAAGTCTTTGTCTGCTTCGTATAGTTGGATACAACCTCAAGCTAATAGAGTTCTAACTTTTATTGGTGATTTAGGATCAATAGTATGGGACAAAAACATTAAAAAAATCATGATTTTTAAAGATCAGACACTCATTAAAAAAGCTAATATACCAGTAGAAAAATCTGCTCTAGAGACCTCAATTACGAAATTCTTATACAATGATATAAATGATAGCTCTTATCAAAACTATGTTAATGATGTAGAAATAATTGAGTCAATTAATACAAATATGATAAAAAACTTGTGAAAAAAATTCCTCTATTTAATCTAGCGCTTGAGAATAATCCTCTAAAAATAAAAATAATGAAAAGCTGGAGTGAAATTTATGACAACAATAGCTTCACGAGTGGGAAAGAAACAATTAAATTTGAAAAAGACTTTTCTAATTTATGCAACACCAGATATGCATTAGGGGTTCACTCTGGGACAGACTCATTAATTATTACTCTAAAGGCAGCTGGTATTAAAAGTGGAGATGAAGTTATTACTACTCCATGTACATTTACTGCGACTACAGATGCCATTATTCATTCAGGGGCTAAACCTATTTTTGCTGATGTGGACCAAAAAACTGGCAACATTTTGCCAGATGAGATTGAAAATAAAATTACTTCTAAAACAAAAGCTATTTTATTAGTTCATTTATATGGAGTTCCATGTGAAATGGACAAAATAAAAAAAATAGCAAAAAATCATAAAATATTTATAATTGAAGATTCATCACACGCTCATGGAAGTCTGTATAAAGGGAAACCAGTTGGTTCATTTGGGTTAGCTGGATGTTTTTCTCTATACCCATCAAAGCCACTTGGATCTATGGGCAATGCAGGAGTTATTACTTCTAATAATAAAGCCTTTATTGATAAAGCCAGATCATATGCAAACCATGGAATCTTGATACATAAAAACAAATATGAACATTTTAGAGTTGGTTTTAATAAACTAATCGATAACCTACAATCAGCAGTCTTAATTCATAAAATCCCTACTTTAAAACAAAAAATCGTAAAAAAAATCTCAATAGCAAAAAAATATAACGAAGCTTTTAGTAAAATTGATGAGCCTGGAATGTATTGGCCTAATAATACGGAACCATCCTTGTATGTTTATTCAATACAAACAAAAAAAATAAAAGAATATAGAGAACATTTTAGTAAACATTCTATTGAAGCCAACAGTTATTATCCAATACCGCTACATCTTCAGCCTTCATTAAAATTTTTAGGATATAAAAAAGGTGATTTTCCTAATGCAGAAAAATTCTTCTCACAGACTCTATCAATTCCACTATTTCCTCAACTTACTGAGTCTGAAGTTAACCATATAGTAAAAACAATCTCATTACTTAAAAAGAATAATTGATATGTCTAGAATAAAAGCTTTACTCTATTCAATTTTTGATAATAACTGGAGTCATTTCTTATTAGCAATGACTGAAAAAGAAATCAGAGTGAGATATAAATATGCTCTCTTAGGATTCTTGTGGATTATAATAAACCCCCTTCTCCAAATGGCTATTATTGGTTTTGTTTTCCAATTTTTTATACCAGTTAACATTGACAACTATTTCTTATTCTTATTTACTGGGTTACTTCCTTGGAATTTCTTTGCTATGTCAATTCAAAAGACTACTCCCATTCTTGTCCATGAAAGATCTTTAATAAAAAAATCTGAATTCCCAAAAGAAGTAATAGTTTTTTCAGTTATATTATCAAACCTATTCCATTTGCTAATTTCTCTTGGATTACTAGCTATATTATTAATAGTAGATAAACTATTTTTTCAAGACTTCTCAGTACTTGAAACTATTTATTACTCTATAAGAATGTTACTAGCTCTACCCATATTAATCATGTTTTCATTCTTTGTTAGTGGCCTTTCATTATTTACATCAGCCTTAAATGTAAAATATAGGGATATAGCATTTATTGTCAGTGCACTCACTCCAGTATTATTTTATGCAACACCGGTTGTTTATACACTTGATTTATTGCCAGAATCTTTACACTTACTTTTTTACTTAAATCCTTTGACTTTTTTTATAGAAGCACTAAGAGCAATATTCTTAAACACACAAATTACTTCAATTCCATTATCAATGTTAAGTCTTATTACAGCTTCTTTAATAGTATTAATTGGATATAGGGTATTTAAACATGAATCTCCTTACTTTGATGATTGGATATAAAAAATGAAACGCAAAAGAATTGTTATCGAATTAAAAAATATTAGCAAAACTTATGTTTTAAGAGATGAAAAGCCTACCCTAATTGAAGCATTTTTTAAAACAAAAAAAAATACTTATCGCTCTCTCAATAAAATTAACCTAAAAATAAAAAAAGGAGAAAAAGTTGGAATTATTGGTCCGAATGGATCTGGGAAAACTACTCTACTTAAGATTTTAGCTGGAATAACAAAGGCTGAGGGAAAAATGAAGAGAATCGGAAAAACTGTTTCACTAATAGATCTAGAAGCAGGATTCTATTCTGATCTAACAGGACATGAAAATATTTTACTTAACGGTTTAATAATTGGGATGAGTAAAAAAGAGATTGAAGAAAAATATGATGAGATAATAAACTTTGCTGACATAGGAGAATTCATTCACTCACCAATGTACACATATTCTTCAGGGATGAAACTTCGGCTTGGATTTTCTGTTGTAACTCATAGTGATCCCGATATATTACTTTTGGATGAATCTTTATCCGTAGGAGATCAAGATTTTAGAGAAAAGTCATTTTCTAGAATTAAAGAATTCTTTAATATGGGTAAAACAGTTATTATTGTGAGCCATTATATGAGATTTATGAAACTTAGTTGTGATCGTGTTATTTGGATAGAAAATGGATCAATTAAGATGGATGGTCCAGCCAAAAAGATTATTGACGCATACGAAAAAAACGCCCAAGAGAATTTAAAACTTTAATTATCTGATTATCCAAGACCAATTGTCTATTACTTTTACTCGTTTATTATTCTTTTTACAAAAATCTTGTACAGCTCTTTTTACAGGGGTATCTTTAGTATCCAATGTCCAAAGCCAATCATCCCCTACTAATATTGATTTTGGACAATATTTAAAAGAAAACTCTAAATCTTTACTTACTTCGTCATACTCATGATTAGCATCAATATAAATTATGTCAGGAGAAATATTTAATTTATTCATTAATTTTATTGCATCTAAAGTTCTCATCCGCAATGGTATTAATCTATCTTGATAATCCCAGCAATTGACTAAAAATATTTCAAACATTTTATCCATTTTATCTTTTAGATAAGGTGGGTGCCACCTTTCATCATATTCACCAAAGCCATATTTTGACCAAGTATCAACGCTAATTACAACAGCATTTTGAGTATTATCTAGCATATATCTAGCTGACATACCAAGCCATGCTCCAAGCTCAAGAATTGTATTTATATCTTTTGATAATACTTCATCAAACATTTTTTTGTTTGATTTATTAAAATAGCCATGATCAAATGATGCAACTTTAGGTTTTGAACTTGGCCACTTGAGAACTTTTTGCAATCGTTTTAAATTATCTGACATCATAAATAATAAGCTTAATTAAGCATCTACCTTTGCAAAATGTTTAAAAATTGGACATTTTACACACACCAAAGGAACTCTTTTGGCCTCACCTTTTGTAAACATGCTTCGTGCATAAAGATATTTTTCACCATACCAGATTGATTCAAAATTGTCTTTTTTTAAATTTCCCCAGGAATTTTTTTTTGAAGATATATAACAACATGGTAAAACATCTCCGTTAGGATTAATGATAGTATTTTCAAACAACCACATACATCGAGACTTTACTAACGGATAATTTGTTTTATTATTTTCACTTCTGTAGTATGGGGATAAATATGTTTTTTTTGAAGTCAGCCACTTTTCCTTTTCTAACTCAGGATTAGGTTTTTCTTTCCAATCGATCATATCCTCTGATAACTGAAAATAATCAAATTGCAATTCAACATCTATTATCTTTGCAATTCTT
>JAOUMD010000003.1 GCA_029881675.1 Minisyncoccota bacterium
CACAACTTTTTCAGCGCTTAATTTAATATTACTTATAATTTTTTTTGTGAAACTAGTGTTAAGTTGGTTCTGAGACTCAGAATAATCTAGATAGATATCACTTTCAATGATTTCATTTAATTTTTTAACAGCAGGTTTATCAATGATTCCAATTGTATTAGGAACAAATATATCATCTTGTTTTATAGAACCTAATACATTATGTATTGGCTGATAAAACTCTAAGGGCAATTTTTCTTTATATTTTGATAATTCTGGAATATATCCTGTAAATATAAAATCAGAACCAGTTTTAATACTGTAAATTAAATCTACAAAAAAAAGTTGTGCATTATTAAAATCATTAATAATATTTTTATCATCATTTATACCAAAAGTATATTTTTTAAAAATATCACTTACCCTGCTTTGAATATCAAAGTATTTTTTGGCATCTGAAACAAGCAATCTTTTTTGTATAAATTCTGGAGACTTATTGTCAAAAACACCTTCTTTATGATCAAAAATTTGAATAAAATTTGATCCAGATTGTAATAATGATGTATATATAAAGGTTCTAAATTTAAAATCAGGTGTGTTGTTTTCAAAAATTGCACTTACAGAATCAAGACCTGAAAGGTATCCCACACTATATGGACTAATAAAAGTTTTTCTCATTATTTTTAAATAATATTTCGTGAAATTATACCACTCAAATTTTATATAACTTTTCCTATCGCACTTCTCTCCCGCCTCTAATTTCTATCCATCACAGCCGAGTGCTAACGAGGTTGTGATACACTTTTCTGTCTTAGGCGGGGCGTGTGGGATGAAGTTGGAACGCTTATCTCAAGTGAGAACTTATAAAAATACTAGGACTGAAAAACAATGAGTGAGTGAATAAAAAAACTTTAAAGTTGTTGGAGTATGGGAGTTATGCTTCCTCCCTCCTTGGTTCCGTTGATGAACGGAGGAAGCATAACTCCCATGCTGGTGCATGTCAAGTTTAGTTTTTTTAATAACTTTAATATTGAAAATATTAACATAAATTTTTCCCTGTTTAGTATTGAAATATCGGTCTATTTTATATACTTTATTATATCACTTTTGAGGAAAATCTCCAGGAGAAAACGCAAAAAAACGTGAGCGGGGAGTATTGGATTTGAACTTTAATCTACTTAATAAACGGTTATATATTGCTAAGCAATCTTAATATTGCTACTATTATTTATATGACAAAGAAAAAATCCCCCGCCCCTTTTCCAATGCAAGCAGTCTTAATGGCTGTTGTTTTTTTAATGATTGGATTTGTTTTGGGCAAAAAAATTGATATAAATAAATTAATTACTCAGACACCTGACCAAGTAATGGAAGAAAGAGCATACATTGGAGAAGCAATTGAGCTTCCTCAGCCAAGAAAAGATGGTCGAATGTCAGTTGAAAAGGCAATGCAAGAAAGAAGATCAAAGAGAGCCTACACTGATGATGCTATGGCACTTGATGATGTTTCCCAAATACTTTGGGCTATCCAAGGACAAACAGCTGATTGGGGTGGAAGAACAGTCCCATCTGCAAAAGGAGCATATCCTTTAAATGTTACTGTTGTTGCAAAGAATGTTGACGGATTAGAAGCTGGTGTATATCACTTTGACTCTGCCACTCATTCTTTAATGCAAGTAATGGCAGAAATCCCAGCTCAGTTTGATGAAGCTGCTGTCCAAGGACAAAATAAAAAAGCTCCAGTAGCATTTATCCTTTCTGGTGACTACACTGCTATGACAAAAGCATTTGATGGAAAGAGTAATGATCAAAATGTCGTCTTAGAAGCTGGTCATGCTGGTCAAAATGTTTACCTTCAAGTTGAGAGTCTTGGGTTAGGAACAGTTGTCTCAGGTGGATTTAATAAAGTATTAATGAAAGAAATATTGGATATTCCTGCTCAAGAAGATTTGTTCTACTTGATTCCAGTTGGTATCCCAGCAACACAAGAAGCAGCAACACATTAAAGATATGAAACAAAAAAATATAATAGCATTAGCACTAATTTTATTAAGTTCTGGATTTATATTCTCTGCTTGTCTTCCTGAAAAAGAAGCTGTGGTTGTAGAAATAAAACCTACTCCAGAAGTTAATTATACTCTTGAGGATGTGAAGGGACATAAGACTAAGGCTGATTGCTGGCAAGCTATTAGTGGAATTGTTTATGACTTCACTCCATATTTAGCTGATGCTAAACACCCAGGTGGAGATGCAATGGCAAAGGACTGTGGCACTGATGCAACCTTTAGGTATGAGAATGACCCTGAGCATTCTGACTATGCTAAGTCTCTCTTACCTGAGTATGCTATCGGTAAGTTGGTCGTTGCTGAAAAATAGTTTATTTTTAATATAATAAAACGCTTCATCTTGTATGATGAAGCGTTGTTTTTATGTTTTTGTTGTTATCGTCCAAATATTGTCTCCATTACAGCTGTCAAGATCAATACCAGTATTAGTGTGCCCAAGAGAGTGATTACTCCAAGGGAGATAGTCATGCCAATCAGTACAGCGATTGGCCCGAATAAAAAACGTTCAAATTTACTAGTTTGGTGTCCATCAATGTTTACGTCATCGGTGACAAACACACAAATTAGTCCAATGATAATGTACAAGATCACAAAATTCATCTTTATCCTCTTTATTCTCTCAGCAAAATTCAAATCAAACAGATAACAAAGGGTATTTTATGATTATAGGATAAATATGTCAACTAAAGTGTCAAAATGATCCTGTACTTTGACGCTGTTCGAACTTTTTTTGATTATAAATCAATCAATTAGAGACTTTAGAAAAGATTAATGTTAAAAATAGATATATGTCAAAAGAAACTCAAACTTCATTTCTTAATCCAGAAAAACCAAACTTTTATATGGATGATATATTCAACATTGCAGATAAAGTTTCAGATGAAAATGGAATAATTCTTCCTGATATAACAGAAGCTGATTTAGCAATTCCTATGACAATTGGGAGTGAAGTTGTAGGCTTAGGATTTCTTTTTATTAAGGGAGATGAGGCTGTGTTAATGAGAATGATAGATCCAGATCATCAGGGAAAAGGCTTAAGTTATAAATTGATGGATGAAATAATTAGAATTGCACAAAAAAAAGGTGTTTCAAAATTAGTTTCTGTTGTAAAAGATACATTATCTTCAAGAAAAGCCCTAGAATCGTCTGGATTTGAAATTGACTGGGAAGAGGAAGGAAAAATTAGATACGTTAAACAACTAAATTAGGTTATAGACTTGTGATCCCGTGCCAGGGGTCGAACCTAGGATAACTGATTCAGAGACAGTTGTGATGCCACTTCACTACACGGGATTGTTAACTTGGGGTAATTATAACCTAGGTTTATTTAAAACCAAAATTTGCTTTTATCTTTGATAAATAATACTTTTGCTTGTTATATATTAATTGTTCTATAATTTTCTTTAATATGAAAGACAAAAAATCATCGTCAAATAAGAACCTAATTATGCGTATCTATCTATTCTTCTTTATGGGAGTAGGTTTAATTATGATGGTTATTGGTACATATGGCTTAGGTCAGAATTTTTATAAATCTAAATTACTTCCTAAATATCCTCTAGGTGGATATGAGCAACGCTGTGACTATTTAGAAGGATCCCCACGGGCTATGCCAATTGGAAAACCTGGAGTAATGATAGAAGATGTTGAGTTAAGTGAAGAAGTTATAGAGAAGAATAAGAAAGCTGTTGCTGACTGTGAAGCTAATTTAGCTGAAGAAAGACAAACTAGAAAAGTTACTGATTTATATAATTCATTGATTACTTTCTCTATTGGGTTTGTTCTATTTAGTAGTCATTTGATCGTAAATATAAAAGTGGGAAGTAAGTCTTAGATATGTATTTATTTTACTCGATACTAGTGTTTAGCTTGTTATGTTAAACTAAGTATTAGTGAAAAATTTCATTAATCAAGACGCTTATTTAACTGAGTTTAATGTGCATAAAAAATATGCATCCTCTGAATTAATTCTTGATCTTGTTTGGACTCACTGTAACATCATTGCTGATATTGCTCTTAATCTTATCCAAAAAAATAATTTAAGTAATGCTGAATATCATCCAGGTGTTGTGGTACAAGCAGCACTACTTCATGACATTGGTGTTTACGTTTGTGATGGTTATGAATGGTTAACTAATCAACCTCCATTTAATAAGCCATATGTGCAACATACTCTTGCTGGAGCATGGATTTTAAAAGAAGAAGGTTTTAGTGCTGATGTTATTCAGGTTGCCCATGTTCATGCAGGTGTGGGAATTACAAATGATGATATAAATAAGTTTGGTTTACAATTGCCAGATGGTGACTATGTCCCTACTACACCAGTCCAAAGACTTGTTACTTATTCAGCTAAGTTTCATTCAAAAGCACCAAAGTTTAAAACAGTAGAAGAAATAGAAGAATCATTGAAAAGATATGGTGATGAAAAGAATAAAATATTTAGAGAATTTGTTAGTGAGTATGGCCATCCTGATTTAGACTCAATCATAAAGAAATATGATACTTGGCATCAAGCTTTTGCATATGAAACTGGGCAGTTAACTAATATAACAACGGCTCCAAATTTAAACTCAGCAGGAATTGCTACTCATCCTTTTTAATTATTCAAACATTTGTTTGGTACGAAGTTTTTTATGTTGTTTTTGAGCAAAGCGATGTGATTCATCTCTGATTTGTTGAAGAATGTTTAGAGTAGGGTGGCTTGGATCTAACTTTATTATTTTATATTCAATCTTTGGTTTGGTTCCACTTACCTTAGTTCTTTCATTGATTAGAGGAATAACTATCCTATCAGGGTTTTTAACCAGACCGATTATTGGAGTTTGCCACTGCCAAACACTTAGCGCTGCTCTAACCTGACCCTTTCCCCCATCTACCATGATTAGGTTTGGTTTTCCCCACTCTGGATGGTCTTGACGACGTATTAATGCTTCTTTCATCATGCCATAATCATTTGGAGTATCAAGAGTTTTAATATTAAAAATTTTATATTTACTTTTATCTGGTTGTCCATCGGTAAAGGTAACCAAAGAAACAGATGGATTTGTACCTTGGATATTACTAACATCATATCCTTCAATAGTTGTTAGAGGCCAGCCTTTTGGGATAGCTAAATAGTCTCTAAGTATTTTTTGAAGTTGGATTAATCCCTCACTTGTTCTTGTTAGCTGAAGTTGTGGAAGAGTTAAATTGGGGCTAAGTTTTCTCTGTGTAACATCTTCAATTAATTCAAGTTGCTCTTTTCTGATTTGAGCTTTTTCAAATTCTTCATCTTTTGAAAATTGCGTCATTTCTGCTGTTATTTGTTTGACCACAGTTTTCTTTTTTCCTCTAAGGAATAGAATTAAATTTTTAATATTGTCATTATAGTCTTGGCTAGTAATTTCCCCAGTACAAGCTCCAGAACAAAGATCAATGTGATAGTAGAAACAAGCTGTATCCCCACTAGGATTTTTACACCACTTAAATATTTTTCTGACTAATTTTAAGACCTCTTTTACTTTAAATGCACTTGGGAATGGTCCAAGGACAGTTCCTTTAGGAGTTTTTCTGATTAGTTCCTTTTTCCTTAAAGTTAAAACTCGAGGAAATTTCTCATTTGTAATATGAATATATAAAGGAGTTTTATCATCCTTAAGTAAGATATTATATTTTGGTTGATGAGTTCTAATTAATTCTGCTTCAACAAGTAATGCTTCAAGCTCACTTTCTAGAACTTTAAATTTAAGTGTTGCTGCCGTAGTAGAGAGTTGTTTGATTCGATTGTTTAATCTAGTTGTTTGGGTATATGAGCGGATTCTATTACGAAGTTTTTTAGCTTTTCCGACGTAGAGTACTTCTCCATTTTGAGATAAGAACCAATATACTCCCGGAGATAAGGGCAAGTGTGACAAATCCTGCGCCCACGCTAAGGGTGAAGATTGGGTTTTCAAATCTTTTGAAGGCAATTGGGACAACTGTAGTGGTGATGTTGGCTGTTTTGTCATTGTAACTTATATTTATGTTTTCTTGTTTTGGCCAGAAAAAGCCGTCTGCATAAGCATTTATTTTAACTTCTTTTTTCTCAAAAGGTAGCAGGTAATTTATTTTATAGTCACTAGGAAGAGTTAATCTAGTCTCATTATTTTCTGGAGTAAAGTTAAGGCTCAAATTATAATGAGCTTGTCCTGTCCTGTTAAATATATATAGCTTAGTTGATCCTGGAACTGGCCAATTAAGTAAATTATTATCTACAATTTTGAATTCTAAATCAGGAGAGACACTGAGAAATTGGTTTGAGAAACTAACTTCAATATCTTTGGCCCCTTCTTCTCCTTCTAACTTATATGATCCGGCTGGGTATGGGAGCTGACTAGATTGTCCATTGATGGCAAAGACAATGTGATTTAGATCAAATTGATTAAAGTAGTCTACTCCACCAGAAGTATTCTCCCAGGTTGGGTCTACTGGGATCCAACTACCTTTCTCATTATCAAAATATTCTGGCCAGGCATGAAGAATGTCTTCAACAAAACTTAATGGTCTAAGAATTTCATTTTGAGTATATGAATATCCGGTTATTCTACGGGATGGAACTCCTTGAGCCCTTGCAAAAGTGATAAACAGATCTGAGAACTCTTGGCATAGCGATCCGCTAGGGTTTTCAAGAGCACCTAATGCACCAAGTCTTTCTACTTCGTTATCTAAATTGTTATAGTCATATTCAAGAGAATCGACAACATAGTCATATGAATCTTTGAGTGACGAGAATCCACTTGTTAATTCTGTAATATTTTTATGATCTGTAGGCCAGTATTTTTGGGAGTTAAGTAAGTTTTTATCTGGCTGGGCAAAAGGAATACTATTATCTGGGTCTAGAGTTATTTTTATTAGTAAGTGAGCATTAACGATAGTGGCACTATTTGGTTCTAATCTATAAGTTGCAATCCAATTTCCATCAATATCTTTATGAATTTCATTTGGAATTGGGTCAAGTGTTTTATAATTTACCCTTTGATATGGAGTATCAGGTGGAAGTGCTACTTGGGTAATATTAGTAGTGTTGGTTGGATTTTCGAGAGAATACCTTAAATCCATGTCAAATATTTGAGTATTACCAAAAAGAAGCGAAGCTCCTTCTCCCCGAAGGTTTTCAAATGTGGTTAAAATGTCTTGAGAATCTGAGCTGAGTCTAGTATTAAATGATTGAGGTCTAGCTCGAGTAGGAAGGCCAAAAGCAAGAGGAGTGAAAATACTGACTTTATGTTGATCAAACTCATCTGGGTTTGCTTGATGTGGGATAGAAACTTCAAGAACTTGGCCACTGATAACAGCTACATCTGGATTATTATATGTAATGGTAAAGTCACGAGCTTTATTTTGACCAACTACTTGGTCTGGGAAAGTGATACCAATATTAGTTAGATTGTTTGTGCTGACAACTTCTGTAGAAATTTCTTCTCCAGAGTTGTCTCTAGTGACAACGTTTGTAATTTCACTTGAGCTTAATTTGAGACCATACTGCTTTATAAAGACAGTAGGGTTAAGATTTTTTATTTTAAAATGATGAGATACTTTTGTGTCTCCATTTGCAGTAACTGTGTAGGAAGTATCTAAATTTACAGAGAAGTCTCTTTCTTGGGCTTTGACAGAACTAGTGGCAATAAAGGCCAGAGCAACAAAAACAACCAGTGCAAAAACTGTTTTTTTAATTAAGTTCATTACCTTCCATTTTAACCTAAAAATTACTCCTATGTTTACCCTATTAATGATCTGGTAGAATCAAAAATATATCGTTATAAAAAAAATAATATACTTGAGGAAACATATGGAAATCAAAAAAATTATAGTTACAGGTGGTTCAGGTTTTTTAGGTCATCACTTGCTTAGAGCTTTAGACAAGGCTGGTTACCAGGCTAAAAATATTGATTTAAGAGAAAATAAAGAGTTTGAGACTGTTATTGCTGATGTCAGAGATACTGAGAAGATGCTCGAAGAAGTTAAAGATGCCGATATGGTCTTTCACTTAGCTAGCTTGATTGAAGCTGGAGAGTCTGTAGAAAAACCTCAAAAATATATTGATTACAACATTGATGGCACTTTAAGTGTGCTTGAAGCAATGAAAGCTAATGGAATTAAGACCTTTATTTTCTCTTCCAGTGCTGCCGTCTATGGTGAACCAATCAGAGTCCCGATAAAAGAAGATGATAGAACTATGCCGGTTAATCCATATGGTATGACCAAGTTAGCCATGGAAGCACTTCTCTCTTCATATGTGGGAGCTCATGGCTTTACAGGGATTGCTCTGAGATACTTTAATCTTTATGGTCCAGGAGAACATCATGAGCCAGAAACTCATGCTATGCCAAGATTTATTAAGCAAATCTATGATGACAAAGAAGTAACTGTCTGGGGTTCTGGAGAACATAAGCGTGACTATGTCCATGTAACAGATATTGTTGATGCTCATCTTAAAGCAATTAAGCTTGCAGAAAGAGAACCAGAGAAATATCACTATATGAATCTCTCTGCAGAAGATCCTGCTTCAGTGCTTGATATTGTCAGTGCTGTAGAAAAAGCAATGAATAAAAAAGCTAATGTAAAACACTTCGATCCTAGACCTGGAGATCCTCTTCTTCTTTATGCAGATGCAACAAAAGCAAAGGAAACTCTATCTTGGGAAGCTAAGATTAGCTTAGAAGATGGAATTAAAGAAGTTGTTGATTACTTTACAGAGTATTGGGAGAAGAATTAGTTCAAAGTTTATCAATTTAATATGAAAAAAATTATTCTTGCTTCTGGTTCTAAACAAAGAAGACTTCTCTTTGAAACTCTTGGTTTAGAGTTTGAGATTATTCCTGCTGATATTGATGAGAAAGCAGTTGCTTTTGATGATCTTAAATCTAGGGCTGAGAATATAGCCAGAGCCAAGGCAGAGGAAGTTGCTAAAAATAACCCAGAAGCCATTATCATTGCTGCTGATACATATGTAGTTAAAGATGGTAAAGCCTTGGAGAAACCAAGAGACTTAGATGAAGCAGAAGCGATGATTAAAGATCTATCTGGGGATCAATCTGTGGCTTATTCTGGTTACTGCTATATAGACAAAGAAGCTAATATCGATGAGTCTGGTGTAGCAGAAACTGTCACCAAGTTTAGAAGATTATCCCCTGAGTTTATTCAGCACTACGTAAACAATAATCCAGTCAAAGATTGGTCTGCTTCTTTCTCCCCTGCCTACCATGAGGGTATGGCATTGGTGGATAGTATTGAGGGTTCTTTTACCAGTTTTACTCATGGTTTACCCTTAGAAATTATTGTGCCGTTACTTCAAAAGTCAGGGGTTAAGATTTAATTCTACTTGACTAATTATATATTTATCCTGTCCCATAGTATTGACATAACTATATCAAAGTGTTATAATTAAACATTCTTTTATACACACATGCTGTGTAGAAAAAGGAGCACATTAATATTTGAATTTCGTACTATAAGGATGGATTTAGTATTTCAGTTGTTTGGAAAATTAAATCCATTCTTATAGTGCAAGGAAATGGGACTAATCATTGATTAGGGCAATTTATCGCACATCATACTTTAAATATGGAGTCTGACATGAATAAGCAAGATGTAGTAGAAACAGAAAAAGTTTCAGTTGATGGAACTGAAGGTAATATCATGAAGAACTTGTGGGCATCCATTATGGAAAGCCGTGAAAGCGTGCTGGCTATTTTGGGAGTGTTTGCGTTTGTGTTCTTTAATGCAGTTGCAAAAACATATGATCCGCAAGCAATTGAGGGTATTAAAATCGTCGTCATGTCTGGCGGTGTTTTAGCTCTTACTCTAGATGCTTTACGTCGTATACGAGTTAATGGATTTATCTGGGAACTCGTTGAAATGGGAGCACTGGTCGTGATGCTTGTAGTATTTGGTTTAGTTTTTCACTTCTTAGCACCTGCTTTTTATGCTGGTAGCTATCACTTTTTGATTGAAGCAATTGCCTTTGTTTTTGGTTTAATCTTCATCACAAAAGTGGCTCGTCGTGGAGAACTTGACTATACACCAGTCGTTGGATATTTGATTGGTACTGTAATAATTGTCAATCTGGTTCAACATTCATGGGCAATGACCCTGCCATTGATTTTGGCAGTAATTGTTCAAGGAATGGAACTCTGGCGTGATCGTAACTGGCAAGCAATTCCAGTTGCTATCGTTGGTATTCCTTTCATGCTGGTTATGAATAGCTGGACAGGTGCCATTGTCGGAATTATCGTTGCAGGTTTTATTGCACCGACGGTTCTGGGATGGATTAGCAATAAGTGGGACTTCTTTACACCATTTGTAAATAAAATGGTTCACTTTGGTATTCAAGACACTAAGACCGAAGAAGAAGTTCAACTCGTTAGCCTCTATTTCTCGATTGAAGGGATCATGACATACACAATTTTAACCAGTGTATTCTGCTACCTGATTTCGATTTTATAGTCGCATTCCAGCGAAATTCAATTTTCACCTAACAAGGCCACCTTCTAAAGTGGTCTTGTTTTGCATTTATAGACCTTTTTATGGTCTTTTTTTATAGATACTCTTTATATTCAGCAAAGCTACTTTGGTGATCTTGCCCAGGCATTTCATACTGATGCTTTACAGCACAGCTATATGTTTCTGTTTGGTTAACTAGTGCTTTAAACCAAGCCACTATGCCATTAGCATAGCCACAATAAATACAACTTATTTTTTGTCCAATACTAAGTTTAGATAGGTTCCATCTATCAAAGTTCAAATAATTGCTTCTCTTTATTTTAGGAATACCTTGGATAGTAAAATATATTTCTTGGTAAATAGTGGCGTAAATATCAACAATAATAATTGGAATGATTGCAGACCAAATCATTGAGGTTCCAATTAATTTAAATAGTAGGTTTTTTTCTTTGAGTTTCTTACCTTTTTCGATGACGAGTAATTTCATATATATCAATATACACATTACTAGAGTAATCTGGCAAGAATTACTTCGTTTTATAAAACTTCATTGTCAAACTATTTGTTACAACACTGACAGATGAAAAGGCCATTGCGAGTGCTGCTACTGCAGGATTAAGTAGTATTCCAGTAAATGGGAATAAGACTCCGGCTGCAATTGGAATCCCGACAGTGTTATAGAAGAATGCCCAGAAGAGATTTTGTTTTATTTTATTTAATGAGTAGTGGCTAATATCTATAGCATTGATAACACTATTTAGATTGTTTTTAATAAGTACTATATCCCCTGTTTCCATAGCAATATCTGTTCCAGAAGCCATGGCAATACCTAGGTCGGACTGAGCTATCGCTGGAGCATCATTGATACCATCTCCAACCATTGCTACCTTGCCTTCTTTGGCTTGTAACTCTTTAATTTTTTCTGCCTTTTGATGAGGTAGGACTTCACTGAGTAAACCATCTAAGTTGAGGTCTTTTGCAATAGCCTGAGCTACTCTTTGATTATCACCAGTTAACATCCAAACTTGTTTACCCATCTTTTTAAGCTTTGCGATTGCTTGTGGTGTTTCTTTTTTCAATACATCTGCAATTGCAATGAAACCAATTATCTTTTTATCTGAAGCTAGAATTACTGTAGTTTTACCCTCATTTTCTAACTTTTTGATTTGTTCTTCATGTTTCTCAAACTTAATTTTATTGTCAGTCATCATTGATCTATTTCCAAGAAGAAGAGTTTTATTATTTAGTTTTGCAGTGACACCTTGTCCAGCGAGGTTTTCAAATTTAGTAGTACTTTTTAGTTTAATCTTTTTCTCTTTGGCTGCATTTACAACAGCTTCAGCTAAAGGATGTTCTGAGTGTTGTTCAATACTGGCTGCAATTCCTAAAACAGTCTTTTCATCAGCTTCAATAGCAATTACATCAGTCACTTCAGGTTCTCCAACAGTCAGAGTTCCTGTTTTATCAAAGACAAAGACATCTATCTTATTTGCTGTTTCTAAGGCTTTTGAGTTTTTCATCAGAATCCCATGCTGGGCAGCAAGTCCGGTTCCCATCATTACAGCGGTAGGTGTCGCTAGCCCTAGTGAACAAGGACAAGCAATAATCAGGACGGCGACAAAGACAGTTAGTGCGAAAACAAATGACTGTCCTAATGCTAACCAGATAAAGAAGGTCACGATAGCAATAACAAAGACTCCAGGGACAAAATAGAAACTAACTCTATCAGCAAGCAGTTGAATCGGAGCTTTAGAACCAATCGCTTCTTCAACCGTTTTGACAATTTGAGAAAGCATTGTATCTTCACCAACCTTGAGGGCTTTAATTTTTATCATGCCTGTCTTATTTATTGTGGCACCAATGACCATTTCTCCAATCTTTTTTTCTACAGGGATACTTTCTCCTGTGAGCATTTTTTCATCTATTGTTGAGTGACCTTCGATAATCTCACCATCAGTTGGGATTTTTCCACCTGGTTTGATTTTGATAATGTCTCCAACTACTAGCTTTTCAATTGGGGTAACAATTTCTAAGTCACCTTTTATTACCAATGCAGTTTTTGCTTGAAGGCCAATTAACTTCTTAATTGCCTGACTAGTTCTACCTTTAGTAAGTTCTTCTAGATATTTTCCAAGAGAGATAAAGACTAAGATTAAACCGGCACTCTCAAAGTAAACATGCTCCATTGAAGCTTGGGCTGGGTTATTAAGCATGTTAAAGAAAATTACAATAGACTAAGCATATGCAGCCAGTGTTCCAGTCGCTATTAATGAATCCATGTTTGGATTCTTGGCGATTAGTTTTTTTACACCAGAGACATAAATAGGTTTATTGACGAACATAATTATGCTTGCCAAGATAAATTGAATTGTTAAGTTAGCAACATAAGACAAACTAGGCTGAGGAAGACCCATCATTTCCCCCATGGAAATATAGAATAATGGCAGACCAAAAATAACAGACCAGATAAAAGTCTTTTTAACTGTTTTTAGATATTCTTCTTGTGGGTTGATTGAAACAGAGTCATGATCATGTTCTCCCCCTTCGTGCATTTCTCCATCTTTGCCTTTGTGATCCATTTTTTTATTAGCACTAATTGCTCCATAACCTTGCTTGGTGATGGTATCAACAAGATCTTTTTCTGAAACAAGATCTTCATCAAATATAATCTGAGCTTTATTATTTGCATAATTTACATTTGCAGTAGAGACACCTTTTTTCTTACTGAGACTTCGTTCAATTAGAGTAGAACAAGAAGCACAGTGCATACCTGTAATTTGGAGAGATGTTTTTTTTGTCATAAAGATATATTCGATATTTGATATATGTTATTTTTATTTATATTTCAATTATTATTTAATTGTTTAATTAATTTATTTTACTACTTCGATGATTCCAGTTGCCATACCCATCCAACAACTGAAGCGATATTTACCTGGTTTTGTGGCCGTAAACTGTTTGGTGACAGTTTGACCTGGAACTAGTTTGATTTGACCAGAGAATAAGTCACGTGCAATGACAGCATTGGTACAACCGCTTGCTCCATTGTCTGTGATTCTCCACTCTACTGGTACTCCAGCTTTTACTTGGAAATAGTTTGGAGTGTATTCTAGACCGCTAGCAGACATTTCAATAATTTGAAGATTTCCTTTTTGATCTGCTAATCCTGCCTCAGTGTTTTGTGTAGCAATGAAGTAACTAGAAAAGTTAGGAAGTCCAAGAACATTTAATGCAGAATTAATATTAAATATGGCAAAAGCAATGATAAGGAAGCCTGCAACTTGGGAGAACATTCTAGTGATGTGAGGTTTTTGATTGAACATCAAACTAGAAAGTCCAATAAAGAAAAGAATAGGAGTTGTTCCAAGTACGAAGGCAGTCATAATCATGGCTCCTTTAATTGGATCTCCAGAAAGTAAAGCTAAACCTTGGGTAGTAATTGTAAAACCACAAGGAAGGAAAACCGTTCCTGCTCCCATTAACGCAGGCATATATTTACCTGAGAAGTTTTTTTCATTTGCAATAGATCTAGTCAAAAATTTTGGAGCAGTAAAACTGAACTTTTGCGCCCAACTCACTCCTAACATTTGAAGTGACATAACAAACATTAGAATTGAAACAAGGATCATTAGGATTGCAGAAAAGTCTAGTGAAACTTGAAAAACATTACCTAAAGAACCAAGTAAAAAACCAAATAGAGCGTAAGCTACAACTCTTCCTACATTAAAAAGAATATGTGGCTCTAGCTTATTTATTAAAGATTCTTTAGTTGTATATAAACTAGCCCATTGTTTAGACATTGAAAGAACAATCCCACCGACTAAAGCAGAGCAAGTAGAAAATCCAGCAATTACTCCAAAAATAAGGAACGCAAAAACTGATGATTCTGCATTAACACTTAATTGAGCCATGCCGGAATCAGAAAATTTTAGGAATGCTCCAAAGATAACTACAACGATGGCTAGTGATGGTAGTATTTTTCCTATTCTGGCGAAGTTCCAAATAATTTCTCCATCTTCACCCATTTTTACATATGGTTCTTCAGTTGTTCTTTTTTCACCTTTATTATTTGAAAAGAAATAATTATCTTTTTCAAACATTTTGTTTAGTTTTCCAACGCTGGGAGCTTTACCAGTAAATTCAATCAAAACAGAATCATCTTTTTGTGAGACTTCAACTGATTTAATATTTTTCTTTTCTAGTAATTCATTTTCAATTAACAACTCACAAGATGCACAGTGCATTCCAGACACATAATATTGTTTTTCTTTTAGGTTTTGTTTTGGCATAAATATTAGTGATATCTATTTAATATATTTATCTGGTCCTTTGGTAAATTTTTCTAGACAGCCTGAGGCGCAGAAAAAATAATTGTTATTTTGATAAGTAGTAGCATAACTGGCTAGTTTTGGAGAAACTCTCATTTGGCAAACTGGGTCATGTGCTAGGGGTAAGAATTTCTCAATATCTTTGCTGAGTTCCTTTGCAAGTTTTATATCTTTTGCTTCTTCTATTAAAACCTCTCTGATTAAATCACTGGCCTTAATAAAATTGGGATGTGATATCTGATAGAAAACTTCTTTACCTTCTTTCTTTGTAGTGACAATTTTATATTTTCTAAGGACTGATAAATGTTGACTGAGGTTAGACTGAGGAAGGTCTAGCATCTCTTCCATTTGTTGAACATTGAGAGTTTGCTCTCTGAGAAGATTAACTATTTCCAACCTTTTTGGATTAGCTAATGCTTTAAGTGTGTCTGCGTGTAATTTAAAAATTTGTGAATACATATGCGATATATTGAATATATCTTTTATGAAAACTAATTACAACTAGTAATATTATCCTGAGGTAAAAATATAATTTTCTTTTGCATCTGGTGTTTTAACCTTCCAACAGGTAAAATCCCCTAGTTAACAATAGTTTTTAATTAGTGACTGATTTTATAATCACATTCAGAGAAACTTTAGAAGCCTCTTTAATAGTAGGCATTGTTTTAGCATACCTTTCCCAAACAAATCGCAGAGTTTACAACCATATTATCTATCTAGCTGTATTTGGTGCTGTTATTGCAAGTCTGATTACTGCTTGGATATTTAACACCTTTTTAGGTGGATTTACTGGAGCAGCTGAAGAAATATTTGAAGGCATAGCGATGTTAATTGCATCAGTTATGGTTTCTACAATTGTGCTTTGGATGATGAAGCAAGGTAATAAAGGACAAGAGTTAAAAGACCAAGTTGATCATTCATTATCGCGTGGGCAAGAAATTGGTTTATTCACTTTAGTATTTTTATCTGTATTCAGAGAAGGTGTAGAGACTGTTATCTTCTTAGCAGCCAGTAGTTTAAGTGGTGAAAATAATTTAATGATGGCTGGTTTAGGAGTAGCTGCTGCAATTTCAATTGGGTTAATGATTTTTAAACTTGGTATTAAAGTTAGTTTAAAACCATTCTTTATTATCACCAGTGCATTCTTAATTCTGTTTGGTGCCGGTCTTTTTGCCCATGGTGTTCATGAATTACAGGAAGCGCATATTGTTCCTACAATAATTGAGCATGTTTGGGACATTAATCATATCTTTAATGAAAAAGGACAGGCTGGAGTATTTGCCAAACATTTATTTGGATATAACGGCAACCCCTCATTGATTGAGGTTGGTTCATATATACTATATTTAAATACTATTTATTGGCTTTATATATTTACAAATACCCATAAGGGCACAAGTAAAAAGCAGAAAGAAATAAAAAATGAAAAAAAATAAAACTCTTTTACATGTAGTTTGTGACTATGTTTCTGGTGGAATGGAATTTGGTGAAATTGATACCAGACTTCATAACACTTTAGAAAATCCAGAACAGGTATTGATTCATGATACTTCTGTTCCCTCCTTAGATACGATTGCAGTTGGGTTTGTAACAGCTCAATATGCCTTATCTGAATATAATGGCAGAATGGTTGTTTATGGTAATGCAGCTCCAAGAAGAGGTTCTACAAAAGCTACCAAGACCAATATGGATCATGGGATTAAATATGCCAAGTTAAAAAATGGTGTAGAAGTAATTAATGTTAATTCAGAATTTGCTTTTGGTTTTATGAAAGACCAAATTGTAGAGTTTAGAAATATTGATTGTCCAAACAGTGGTTCACAATTTAGATCTAGAGACTTCTTCCCAGAGAGAGTTGCTAAGATTGTTAATGAAGATAGATCTGTTCTTTCTGAAGAATTAAATATAGATGATATTCCTGAAATTCCAAATAATTTAGTGTCATGGACAGACGGTTTTGGAAATATTAAAACAACCATGAGAAAATCTGATTTAGAAAAATTAGGTTTTAAACCAGGAGATAAAGTTCAAGTAATTCTTAATGGTGTTAGTGCTGTTGGAGTAATTGCAGTAGGTGGTTTCTCAGTTGATCGTGGTGTTTTAGCTATTAATATTGGTTCATCTGGTTACGAAGATCCATTTGTTGAGTTCTTCCTTAGAGTTCACCACATTAGTGAAAAGGCAGCTGCTCCTAGATTTAATTATCCAGAAGGTGGAACTTCTTTTGAGATTAAAAAACTTTAATTAAACTGATATTTAATAAAAAAATAGATTAGAAATAATAAAGGCTCTTTGATATACAAGGAGCCTTTTTGTTTGGTTTCATTATCTTAAAATGTCTTTATACTAACACTAGTTAAAAAGTACAAAAAAATATATATGAAGAAAACATTGTCATATTTTGCACTACTATTAGTCTCTGGATTAGTTTTTAGTGCATGTATCCCGGGGCTAAATAAAGAAAGTGATGTAGAAGAAACTGGTGAGGTAATGGAAAAAGAAACAGGAGAAGCTATGGAAGAAAGTGGTGCAACAATGCTAAAAGAAGATGCCATGGAGTTGGGTGAGGATTATGTAAATGATACTGTGGTTGATGATTCTGAAGCTATGATGAAAAAAGAAGGTAGAGCAATTTCTATGGAGATGGGTGGGTTTTATTATGCTCCAAATGTAATTGAAGCAGAGGCTGGAGAGACTATTACTGTTACTGTAAAAAATGTCAAAGGTTTTCATGATTTTGTCATTGATGAGTTAGATGTCGCAACAGAACAGGTTAACGAAGGAGAAACAGTTACAGCAACTTTCACTATCCCTGAAGATGCTAGCGGTACAGAATATGAATTCTACTGTAGTGTAGGAAATCACAAAGCCCAAGGTATGGTTGGTACTTTGATGGTTAAATAATTAACTTAGTGAGAATGAAAAGACCGTTCTTTATGAGCGGTCTTTTTTGTATCATCATGATACTTAGTGAAGACATAAGCAGCAATTAAGGTAGCTAGTGGGGCAGCTAAGATTAACCCAATACTACCAACTAGCATCTTTACTATTTCTTCTGCTATTACTTCAAATTCTATGATATCGATAAATGTTTTTTGTGAGTCAAAGAATAATAGTAAGAGTGGTAGAGATGATCCTGCATAAACTAAAATTAAAGTATTAACCATTGAGGCAATATGATCTTGTCCTACTTCCATCCCTTTTTTAAAAAGAGTCCAAAATTTAATTGATGGTTTTGCATGCTTAATTTGTTTAACCACTGAAGCCTGACCAATAGTAACATCATCAAGAATACCTAATGTTCCGATAATAATACCAGCAAGAAGTAAACCTTTGATATCGATTGTCCCCTGCCTTTCAATTTGTAAAAATCCAGCTTCTTCACTAGCAAAGCCTGTTAAGTGTACTTTGTCTACAAAATAGACAGCTAGGAATCCAGTGAACGATAGTGCAATTAATGTAGAAATAACTCCTACGTGAGTTTTTTTATTTATGCCATGAGAAACATAAAAAGTACTAGGGATGATAATCATTGAACCAATAAGAGCAGCAATAACTGGATCATAGCCTTTAATTATCATTGGAATGATAATTCTAAAAATGACACCAAAAGATAACGCTAAGCCAATTAATGACATAGCTCCCCAGATTCTACCGATGATTAAAACAGCCAAGATAAATAATATTGTCAGAACTGTTAAACCGTGTCTTTTTATTCTTCCAGCCACTACGTAAACATCATTGTTTTCAAAATCTTTACCACTGTAAATTTTTAATTTATCGTTAACCTTGTAGTCTTCATATTGAGCAGTAATATCAGCAAAGGCTGATGAATTTTTGACTTCTACACTCTGCCCTGTTCTTTCTGAATTTGTAAATTGAACTTCAAGTATTTGATATGGAGCCAATTGATCAAAGGCTGTTTCTTGGCCTGTTTCTTTTATAGAGATAACTACTCCTTCAACTATTTCTTCTTTAGGTGGTTCGATATTTATGTTCTCTTGATTGATATTATCAGTTTGTGCATAGCTTGGGGAAACTATTGTAAAAAATATGACAAAAAGTGTTGTGGTGATAAAAGTAAATTTATTTATTATAGTTTTCATGCTAGTGCATTTCTATCATTTCTACATCTTCTGTATCGCAAACTCCTCCAGGGCAAGCTGGGTGAAATTTAGGTCTTTTGACTATTCCCGCTTTAATAAGTCCATTATAAATATAACAACCGACACAGATACCCATAGTTGATTCCAGCCACATCATGAAAAGACAAAGGGCACAGATCAACAAAGGTACAATCGTTTCCATCTTTAAAACAAAAATGAGCAGGATCATGATTGATGAAACTGACAAACCTATGCTCCAAGCAAATCTTTTTTGAATAGCACCACAGTACTCAGGTTTTTGATTTGAAATAAGTGGTCTAGAGAGGAAACCATAGATACTATACTTTGGTCCTCTCGATACTTTAAGTAGAAAGTCCAAAAAGAATGTAGGAAGAACAAACTTTAGCATCGTAAAGTCCCAAGTTGAGAAAGTATAAAAAAAAGTAAATACTCCGATAAAGAGCATAATACCGGCTGTGGCTCTAACTGCTCTATCATTGACTACTGGATATGGGGCATCTTTACCATTTATCTTTAAATCTGGGATGATTTGACCAAATTCTTCATTAGGAACAAACAGTTTATTCATATTTCTATCTTATGTAATTAACAATAATAAGGATATTTATTTCATTTTGATTGTATCAAATAATGATATCAGTTGTCTTATACAGCTAGTGTATTAAGGTTGAAAAACTGGAGTAACTGAATGCTAATTATTTCAACTTTATTGAGAAACAATAAAATACCCATTAGAATAATAATGACAGCAGAAATATCATGAAGGATTTTTCCAAATTTTCTAGTTTTAATGAGTTTTGTAGAAATACTTTCAAAGAAAAGAGCTGTTATTATAAATGGTAATCCAAGTCCAATCCCATAAGCAAGGAGAAGGCTCATGCCTTTCCAAACTGTTGTTGCTTGTGCTGACCAAAATAGAATGACTGCCAAAACAGGTCCAATACAAGGCGTCCATGCAAAGCCAAAAGCCATCCCAACTAAGAAAGAATGAAGTTCTTTATATTTTTCTAAAGACTTAGGTAACTCAAATTTTCTTTCTTGGTATAGTTGTTGAATCTTGATAACATCAAGCATAAATAGTCCCATGATGACAAAAACTATCCCAGAAATTTTTCTAATAAGTGGTTTATATTGGGCAAGTAAAATTCCTAGCGTTTGAGTGGTTGCTCCAAGTAATACAAATATAAAGATAAACCCTAGAGTAAAAATTACTCCATTCACAAAAACTCTTCTTTTGAAGATGCTTTTATCTGTTTCTTCCTCTTGTTTTGAAGTTGCAATACCAGCAAGGTAAGCAAGATAAGTTGGAACAAGTGGTAATAGGCATGAGGCAAAGAAAGTAATAATTCCTCCAAGAAAGGCAATCAATAAATTAACTTGAGATCCATCAAACATATTTTGAAACATATTAAGAAAGGTGGTTGGTTCCTTGTTTTAGGATTGGGATTACCTCAGGCCCGTAGTGGTTAATAAATTGATCAAAGTTTTCTTCTACCAGAGAAGATAAAAAAGTATCTTTAGTTTGTGTAGTTTGGTAATAACAAGTATTATTTGGTTTTTCTCTTTTTAAAATACCTTTATCTACCATTCTATTCATAACTGTCATCACAGTAGTGTAGGCAGGGTTAAGGTCATTAGAAAGTTGTTCCAAGACATGTCTGACACAGACTTTTTTACTTTGCCAAGCAATCTTTAAGATTTCTCTTTCTAGTGGTCCAAGTGAATAATTAATTGAATTTTTAGACATCTACTACTTAGTGTAGTAGTCATTTGTTTTAATAACAAGTAGGTAATTCACTACCATTTTGGTATAAGTAAGAAGTGTTAAAAATTCTTATCCTCTTTATATTATTTACTATATTTAAATTTCTTAAAACCATGTTACAAAAAATATTTCCCAATATGTTCAAGTCAAATCCCAACTCTAGTTCAGATGAATTTAAAGAAGGTAAAGAAGAATTGAAATTATTTGAGTCAGATCCTAAATTAAAAAAAGCTACATTTGCAGGAGGTTGTTTCTGGTGTATGGAAGGGCCACTAGAGTCAGTGAAAGGGGTTGAGGGAGTTGTGCTTGGATATACTGGCGGAGGGAGAGAAACCGCCTTAGTTTTTTATGATCCAAACATTACAAAGTATAAAGATCTTGTAGAGATGTATTGGAAGTTTATTGATCCAACTGATCCAGATGGCCAATTTGCAGACCGTGGTAGTAGATATCACTTAGGTATTTTTTACCATACACAAGAGCAGCAGGAGATAGCGGCACAATATATAAGAGAAATGGAAGAGAGTGGTAAGTATGATAAGCCAATTACAGTAGAATTATTACCTGAAGAAGATTTTAAGTTAGCAGAAGACTATCATCAAAACTATTATAAAAAGCAGTCAAAGAATTATAAGGAGTATTATAGAGGTTCAGGTAGACAAGCTTTTGTAGAATCAAATAGTTTTGAGTAGCTTCTTAACAATTTTATTTATTTTATTTGTTTTTTTCTTTGTCCAAGAAAATTGAAGATTATTTAAAGACTTTTTGCTAGATAGTTTATTTATATAATATTTTCCAAATATCTTTGTAAAATAGTTAACCTGATTTCTCTTTTTAATTAAAGGTCTTAGTCTTCTGACATGAAAGAGATCTAGATCATCGAGATCTTTAAGAATCTTTGCTTCAATACTGTTTAATGGAAAAAATTGAAATTGAGCATGTTTGCGGATGGCATAGTTTACCTCAACAATAATAGATTTAGGTAGTAGTCCTACTGAATGTTTACTAAAGATAATCACAGAACCAAAGCCTTCATAAATTTGATGGAAAAGAAGTTTGAATGGATTGAGTGATTGTTTTTTTGCTTTCCAAGTATCATGCCAAATAATGGAAAGTAGTAAAATTTCAAAATTAATTTTTTTATGATTCCTATTATCTTTAAGAAATGATTCTAAATTACTTAGTAGCCTACCGATGTGATGATTATCATGTAGCTGGTCAATACTATCAGCCATTTTTTGTTCCCCTACCCTACAAAGCATTAGGGTTTTTTTAGAGATTTTTATTTTAGGATGATTCTTAAGAAATTTATCAATATACATGAAGGGATATTATAACAGTAATACACTTTATGGTATGAAAAAGGAGCCATTTGCAGACTCCCTTTTTGTTTTGCTTTTGCACCTTTATTCGAGTGTTTCAGGTGGGAATTCCTCATCAAGAGTATAGGGTAATCCCTCTCCGCCATGAACAACATAGCATTTCATCAGAGTAAATTCTTTCTGAGTATCTAATTGATCATCAGGGAATTCCTGTCGCCATTTCTTAACTACATCACTAAAGATAGCCATTTCAGTCTCAGTTACCTGTTTAAGGGTAATGATTCTGAACTTGAGGGTCGGAATGTTTTCAATAGGTGCGCCATTTAAGCGCCATTCATAACTCTCAATCTTTTTTAAGATTTGTGATTTGCGATGTGTAGGTGCATTTTTTGGAATTTGCATAACATAAACTGCCATTGGTATAACCTCCAATATAAATGTATAGATGTTTACATATCCAGTGAGTATTATAAGTTAGAATATGATTTAATGCAATAACTATGGGTCATATGTTATTTTATTAATTATTTTTCTGTTATCATTAATACATGGGTCAAAATATATCAGAGAATGTGATCGTCATTGAAGGCCATTCTGGGGTTGGTAAAACATCTACGGCACAAACATTGGCTGTAGAGTTAGGCTATGCCTTTTTAGACTCAGGTCTTGTTTACCGAGCTTTTAGTCTTCATCTAATCCGTCATGATATCCCACTTGTTCCCAAATTAGTTTATAGAGCTTTAGATTCTTTTGATCCATATATAAAAAAGGATGGTTCTGTAATTTTAGAAGGTCATGATGTCACTTCTCTACTTCATGATAGACAAGTTACTGAGATTGTATCTTCTGTCAGTAGTGCTCAATTTGTTAGAAAAAAAGTAAATAAGATAATGTTAGATTTTAGTTCTAGATACGAAGGACAAGTAGTTATCACTGGCCGTAGTACCGCTGCTGAGGTCTTTCCAGAAACAAGATTAATCTTTGATCTTCAAGCTGATGCTGAAGTCAGAGCAATGAGAAGGTTTACGCAAAGAATGGAAACTTGGAATGGTGAAGGTATGGAGCCTAATTATGATGAGATCTTAGTAGCATTAAGAAAGAGAGATCTTTCTGATATTAACAAACCAGTCATGCCAATGGCAACAAATGAGCAGGCTGTGATAATTAATACTGAGGAATTGGATTTGAAAGAAGTTGTGGATCAAATTTCAAAAGAAGTTAGATTGAAGATAGCTACAATAGAAGGAGTAATGAGAAGAAATAAAGAATTATAATTTTTGGTAAATTATTTTGTTATTTGTCCATGACAAATATCTTTTAAAATCATCTGTATTAATTACAAGAGTAGCTGTATTTATATTTGGGTGGAAACCAGCTTGTTTATAATCCATTAAATCTTGATCAATAAAAACAGTTACATTTTTTTCTTTATTGTTAATTAAAGTAAATGGAGAAACTGAGCCAGGTGTTACATGAAGGTATTTCATTAAGTCTTCTGGAGAGGCAAAGCTTAATTTCTTCTCACCTAATTTTTCTGAAAAACTTTTTATGTCAAATTTTTTATCTGCTTCCATTACAACTAAGTAATAGTTTGTTTTCTTTTTATTTCTTAAAAATAAATTTTTGCTATGACAAGTCCCCTCTTCTAATTGATATTGATCAGCTTCTTGGGTGGTAAAGACTGCGGGGTGATCAATCTTTTGGTAATTAATATTAAGATCTTTTAGAACCTTATAGATATCATTTGACATGAGTTAACATTTCTCCTAGTTTTTTATAGTTTTTTGTGAACTTTTTCATTCTTTCTTGATATGGGAATTGAGCCCAACTTCGATGATCATCTCTGAAAGCAATAATACTAGACCAACCAGGATCATAACTTTTGTCTTTAGATAAATTGTTATCTAATTTAATTTCATTTAATATCTGACACTCTACTTTATGAAGCAATTCAATTATCTCTCCGTTTGGAGTGGCATAAACAAGCCCAAGATCAAAAGTCGCATTTCTATTTTCTTCATCTTTCATAAGGTTTAAAACTTGTTGTGCAGATAATGTTTTTTCTACAAAAGACATATATGGTCCAGGAAAGTTATTTAGTGTTTCAATAGCAAAACCATGATCTTCTCTGATTACTGGTTTATTTAAATTCTTGGCTTCTTGTACTGCCATATCTTTGGCAATATTTATAACATTGTTATCTTGAATTTCTGCTAAGTTTGTTTTATGGCCTACAACATTAATACTAAAAGGTTTTAGTGCTAATTGTGCTGTCTCAATTTTGAAGTGGTTGCCGGTCAGTAAAGTAATTGTCATTATAAAAGTGTGTTTACTTTAGTTAAAAGAAGATCTAAGGCCACATTATTTCTTCCACCTTCTGGAATAATAATATCGGCATATCTTTTATTTGGTTCAACAAATTCTTCATGCATTGGCTTAGTAAATTTAAGATATTGGTCTACAACAAAATCAAGAGTTCTACCTCTCTCTTCAATGTCTCTTTTGATTCTTCTGATAATCCTGATGTCATCCTCAGTATCAACAAAAACTTTTAGATCCATTAAGTCTCTTAATCTTTTTGGTTCAAAAATTAAAATGCCTTCTATGATAATTACTTTATTTGGTTGTAAAACTGTTGTTTGTTTGGAGCGAGTATGATTTACAAAGTCATAAATAGGCTGTTTGACTGCTTTACCAGCTGTTAGGCCTTTTAGTTTAGTGATTAAAAGATCCGTTTCTAAAGAGTCAGGATGATCATAATTTGTCTTTACTCTTTCTTTCATTGGTAAATGATCTTGGTTTCTGTAATAGTCATCATGGGATATACAGGTAACTGATTCATCACCTAATACTTTGATTAGGTTTTCTACAATGGTGGTTTTTCCAGAGCCACTACCTCCGGCTACGCCAATAATGAAGGGTTTTTTTGAGGAAGACATATTTGTATTGTAACATTTGTTTAAATGTACAAAAAAAACCTACTGTGTATGCAGTAGGTTCATTGTTTTGATTTGAGTCCGGGATTATCCCCCCGGTGGGTATTGAGTTGTACCCTTCCTTTTTAGGTTGGGGTTAAATGGAGATTTTATCGTATTGGTACTTATTCGCCGAAACCACCAAGTGAAGTTTGGCTAAATGAGGCACCGGATTGTGATGCAGACACGGCTGATTCACTGAAGGTTTGGAATGCCGCCCGGATTTCTTGATCCGAATTGCCGGGTGTTAAAATCCAGCTATCAGGAATACCCATGCTTCCAAACACAACGCGGAAGTCTGTCCCGCGAAGTTCAATTCCCATGCCACAAACGATATGACGTTCACTATCAAGCATGTCTTGCGATAAGTTTGCGGCATCACTTGCTTTTACGCCACCGGAATGTTCGTCAGCACCATCTGACATCAACATACTTACTGAGCGAACACCGACACCACTTTCTTTGGCTTCCTGAGTTTTTGCAATCATGGTACTCCAGAAAGTGATAGCGTGTTTGTAGAGTGGTGTTCCGCCAGTCGGATGATACAGATGCAGACCTGATGCAGAGTCATTGAATTTTTGCACAAGTTCTGAGTCATAGCGATTGACGATGCGTTCAATAAAATCACTAACACTGAGACCGTTTTCTGCGGCAACTTTGTTCAGTGCTTCTACAGCCCGGCTATCTTTATTTGCATAGAGCGTTGCTAGTGTGTAGAGTGAAACAAACTGACCGACATTTTCCAGTGGGGTAAATGGAAGCATCGTCCCACCATTAATGTCTTGTATCATCAACAGAACGTCATCACGATGTTTCGCACCCATAAGTGAATCACGTACAAGGTTAAGACCTGTTTCAACGCTTTCTACATTGCCACCAGCGCGGATATAGATTGTCTCACCATCGATGACTACTTCTTTTGTAACAGTACCATGGAACATTGAAGTCGAGTTATCAACATCAATTCCCATTAAAAGTAGCTCGTTGGCTTCAACGTCTTCGATACCTGTGCCGAATGCGTTCTGAATTTCTAATCCCATGTTCATTCCTGAAAATGCTGTCATTGACATTGGGCTGACATCGCCCTCATCTGCTGCGTTTGCCATGAGTTCTTCAATATAGCTTGTCATGTGTTTTTCTTACTCCGTGAGTTAAATTAAATGAATGGTTTTTGGTTTAGTGTTACGTTTGTTAGTAGTTCCAGCCTTGTTAAAGAGGCTGGAACTAAGGTGGTGTATTACCGAAAGATAGTACATTTCCCAGTAAACTTTACGTTATTAGCTATTATTCCAACCTTGTTGGATTGGACCTGTCCATTCCCACATTGGGGTGTCACTGAATGCTTGCACGTTCATTCCCATTCCTGCAAATTTAGTGTAAGCCGCTTCACCAACATCGGTAAAGTCGAGTCCGGGGAAATTCACAGCAGGATTAGGAGGAATGACTACATCACTTGCCATATCTGTAGGAAGGTAAATTCTCTGGACAACGGTTGGATCCTGTTCGTACATCTTTCCACCAAAATCTTCGATTGAAGATGCCCCACAATGACTGCGGGCTTGGTTAGGAACCAAAATAGCATCTGCGCGATCCAATGATTTCATGAACGCTGTATTGCTTTGTACCAATTGAACAGATTTCATGTGGTCTTGTGGATCCGGGATAGTGTTAACTTCTGTATCCACAACACTATAATTTTCAAAGAGAGGATGTCCACCTTTTACATGGTTTTCACGCATGGTTGAGCGGGCAACTTCCCAGAAGAAGATAGTTTCATGAAGCAAAGGAACCAGCGCATGGTCGATACCACCTAAAATAACGTGGTAGGGCCAGACGATGAGCAATTGTTTGCCACGAACCTCTAATTGTGTGACGTAATGCATTGCGTAGCGATAAGCATAAAGCTCGTTGCCGCCAAACATTTCGCCAACAATCGCGGGGTTAATCCGAATTTGACCAGATTTGACCATAGCAACAGTGATTTGCGTACTAGGATCAGGATGAGAGCCATCCTTGTACACCCAGAACATCGCATGGAAAACTGCCATTGCCCGATGTGTATCAAGTGTTGCAATAATCCGTTTGATGAGATGACCATATTGAAGAATGAATCGAATCAAGCGTTCAGTATCTTCGATAGCACCACGACCACTGCGACCACCAACGAACAGTGGACCCATTGTCATAGCAAAGGCGATTTGAAAATCAATTGCGAGCAATGATATATCAAAGTCCTGCGAGGCGGCGGGTGTTACGTTGTTAATTAACGCCCATTCTGTAGCTTCAGCCGCACGTGCCCCATAATCAGGGATGTACAGTTGTTCTACTTTGTTGGTTGCGAGTGCATCAGCGAAGTATGCGGGGATAGGTAGTACGTTCTTTGAAAGTTTCATAGTTCAGTCGTATCCTTTTTTTAGGTTATTTGATTTTGAGTAGATGTACATGTTTCTCTGAAACTGCGTAGATTCCACCTTTTGCAGATAGAAGTACAGTTTCGTCATTAACAAACGGTTCTGTATCAGGGAAGCTTTGAGTTTCGACCAATTGGTCGTTATCAATTTCCACTTTTACAATTCCGTTGTCAGTTGGCAAAAGAATGAAATTCGCCACAGGTAACCCTTGTCGGATTTGCCCCAGCCAATTGTTTTCACCTTCAGTCGTTTGACCTTGGGCTAAAACTTTTCCATCTTTGCTATATACGATACAGTGATTTATTATTTCACTGCCTTCTTTTGTTTGAAATAGTAACCAAACCTTATCTTTTGATATTGTCGCGTGTGCGTCTAACAACAGTCCATTGATCCGAAGATTTAGAGAGTCGTTAACGCGTTTGCGTTTAGTATCGAAGATAAAAGCAGTAGTTAATGCTCCAACACGATAAAAACCAAAGCCAAAATCTTCGCCTGTCCAAAATTGTGAGCGACCCGGAACGAATCCTGATCTTTGCTCTAAACCAAATTTGGTTATTGCGCTGATGTGGCTGCCTTCTGTAAGGAAAATACTGTCTGAGTTAGTCCCAGCTAATGTTCTTCCTTGAAAAGTATCAGATACAAATTGCGTACTCTGACCTTGTTCATAAATATTGACACGACCCTCATTTGCGATTAGAGTTATATCCCCAGACACATATGCTTGCGCATAGGGTTGGAGTCTCTCTTCGACAATTACTTGGCCGTTCTCTCTGCGATACTTGCCGTTTTCATGATACACCACCATTAATTTTCTATTCTGGTACACTGCCGAAACAATAGTACCTCTAGTAGTAAATTCTAGTGTTGCAGTAACATTTCCACGGATTACCACAGCTTGTTGTTGTACCGGTATCTGAGGCACACTTGCTTTACCAGTTCTTATTGCTTCCAAGATTTCATCAGGCATATAGCCACGACGACCTTCTTCAAATACTTCTCGGAAGTAATCTTGAACTTGCATTGGGAATTCGGTAAAAGGTACTCCAGACTTAGGGTATCTCACGAGAGGGTTGAAAATAGAAATACCTAACATAGGTCTTTGTACATCCAGAACTTTTGCTTTTCCCTTTTCGTTTTTATACGATCCACCAAAAGGTGGCACAAAAGTTAATAGCTCCCAGAGCATGGCATGATAGCCATACCAGTCACTATTTGCATTATGTGGCAGAATCAGCATTGGTTTTGTTTGATTGGGATCACAGTGCAATGGATCAACATAGCGTGCGGTGAATGTAGGGGTTAAATAAGAGCCCCACTGTCCAGCATCGATATCGATAACTGCGATTCTGTTTTTCCCGTTGACCTTCATTGTGTTCATCGACGTAAAATCTGAAAACACGAATGGGTTTGTATTCTCATGAGCACCCTGAACGGTATCGCGTAAATGACGAAACATCTCCACGACATCTGAACGGGTAACGCCAGAACTTTTAGCAAACTTAGGTTTGGACAACTGTTTAAGAATGTAGCCATCAACCATGGGCATGCTATAAGCCACTATAGTTCCACCTTTTCTGTCATAGCCCAAATGTTGGGGTTTAATGACATCGTCTGGTAGTCCAGTCGGAAATTGAGGGAGTTTCACTTGAAGGACTTCTAGGCGTTTTTCAGCCATATTTCTTTCATGATCTTCATTGGGTTTCCCACTATATGAAGGGTCATTCCCTCTTTTATAACGTTTGAATGCTGTCTGTCCGATTTTATGAACGTAGGCTTCGTTTCCTTGTCCTACTTCGGTATCGTCAGAGAGAGTTACATATTGTCCGTTAATCCAGACTTTCATTATTCACCTCGTGTTCTGACACCGACAAGAATTGTAGTGTCATCATTTAAAAGTGACTTTCCTTTGACTATTCGAGCAAGGTTAGCATTACCAGCCTTTATAGCTTGTTGAACGCTTTCACGATCAATTTTTGCAATGCGCTGATTTGCTAGCACTAGCCTACGCCTGATAAAATCGGCGTTCTTTAGTGCTTTATCTGACCAGAATTGGTCAATGCTTCCCAATGGTTTGCCATTTGGCATAACTAGCCCATCTTCAAGTAGATTACCTACCCCATCAGTTCCGATTAGAAAATGATCCAACTCTGCAGTTGGCATTATGATCGGGATTTGGAATGGAATTGGTTTTTCTGAAAGAAGAGCTTGTGCTACGCAAGGTGGTTGGTTATTTGGAAATGGTCCTAAAACGTTAACATCATCATTAACTATGACCACTCCATCACCAATATGAAAAAAGACTGTTATCTGTGGGGTTATGATTACTCCGACAGTCGTGTGCATGAAATACCCTAACGCAATTTCACTGAAACTTCCTCCTGACATTGTCATCGTCAAGATAATGTTCCGGTATTGCGAAATGATATTTTGCTTAGCTTTTTCCCACATTGGATTATCTGGGTGCAATACATCTGCATGATTAGCTTGCGCTAAACCAACAGACATTGCTGCTTGATATAACACTTCTGGAATAATTAGTGAACCAAGTCTTGCACCAAATTCTGAAGCAATTGTGACGTGAGGGTCTCCCAACCCGTCACAAACTACGCCGATGATTACACCCCCCGGAAATACTTTCCAGTTGAATGCATCATGGGAATTTTTTGGTACGTTGAGATGGTCACTGCCTACCGTAGAACCTCCAGCAATTTTAAATGCTTGAGCCATATCATACCTCCGTAAACTTTCGTAAACTTATTAATCTCCATTTGTTAATGTGCCCCCATTGCTTACGCAGAATTGTGTAATTTATGCAATTGGGTTACATTCCCCCTCACCCTTATAGCCCGTAGACTACAACTCCTCAAAAGAGAGGAGGTTAAGGTTTGGGATTTTTGTTAGGTACATACATACCTAACGTTCACTCAATATCCTTATTCTCTATGTTACTGTGTTAGCAACACTTCAAATTTAGAGTATGAGCTAATTTTATTATCTATTTTTTAATAAATAACAAAATTAGGTGATACTCTTTGATTATTCTTTAACACATCAGGTGTGTAGAACGACTCGCTATTTTCTCATTATAGGATAAAAAAGTCAACTCTTATATTTATAAGAAACTATTTGTCCTATCAATGAATATTTAGTGTACTTTTTTAAGCAACAATATACTTCTTCCTTTATGTCGTTCTCTGTACACAACATTGAAAGAATCCATTTTGGATACTATATCTTCTATTCTGGTAATTACAGTTGAACTGGAAGCTAATAAAGTTTGTCCATCTTTTTTTAAATTAGAATTAATTTGTTCTAGGTACATTTGATAAAGATCAACATTTTGTTTTTCTGGAATTAAACCAATAACAAGATCTGCTTCTTTATCATTAACTTCCAAATCAATTTGATGTTTTGTGGTAATTGATTCTTCAGGGTAATCATATCTAATTAAATTTTCTTTGCTTGTCTTGAGAGCCAATAAATCTCTGTCTATTAAAGTAATATTTTTTGCTAAGAATTGTCTAGTTATTGCCAAAGGGATATATCCTTGCCCAGGGTTGAAGACTATAAAGTTAGTTGGATTGCCTTTAATCTTTTTAAGATATGAGAGAGTTCTTTTTGTATCAAAACTTAATTGATCAAACTCAGGTAAGTTATGGCTAGTCTTTAAGATAATTTCTCTACCTTTATATTCAAAGCTATTATCTTGTCTATAGAATTTATCTTTATCAGTATCTATTTTGTTGTTTTCATTGGAGATGAAACTGAAGTGGTAAACATGATGACCTGGCCATGATTTTTGATAAAGTATTTCTATATTGTCATCAGATTCTAGAGAAGTCTTGATAAATTCATTGATGGCATCAACTACAACTATGACCACTCTTCCGTCTTTAACTAAATGATTTTGGGCGTCTTTGATAATATGGGTTAATGCTTCTTCTCCAACTTTGGCAGGAATATTAGAAACTATTAAATCAAAATCAGTATCAGTGACTGAGTTATAGCCTAAGCTACCATATACTTTAATACCTTCAGAAAAGTTGTTTAGCTTTGCATTATCCCTACTATATCTAAGAGCCAAAGCATCTCTATCCACCATGTGAATTTCTGCATCAGGACAAATAGCTTTGAGGGTAATGCCAATCGGTCCAACTCCACAACCAAGATCAAGAACTTTTTTATATTTATTTACTTTTTCAAAGATAAAAGTTCTAAGTAATCTGCTTGTGCCATGATCAATGGTTTGAGAACTGAATAAATCTTGAGATAAATTAAACTTAAGGGTTTTATCCTCATGTTTATATTCAACAGTTTTTTTATAGTATGGGTCAGTTAATGGCACGATAAGTAATTTTTCTGATAATTAGGTTAATTTTATAGACTACTTATTATACAGTACTTAATTTTTTACTTGAAAATAGAGTTGTAAACATTATTTATCAGTTCTAAACTTTTCTTTGCTCCACTTTTTTGTGGATTTAACTCAACAATATCTAGAGATATTGATTGATGTTTTTTTATTTCATTTAAGACTGTAAGTACTTGTGCTTTTGATAGTCCATTTTTATTTGGTGTCCCAGTAGCACTGACCAACGATTCCATAAATACATCAATATCAAAAGAAATATGTAAGTGTGCAAACTTTTTTGACCAATTTAAAAGTGATTTTGCCATATTAGGTGAAATATCATCTGATGAATATACTTCAATATTTTTTTGATCAATATATTTATTTTCAGTTTCTTGTGTAATAAGATTTCCAACAAATTTAATTTGTTTTGTAAAATCACTATCATTTAGACTATTAATTAAGGATCTTAACCACATCCCGTGAAAGTTACTACTGGGACTAGTTGTTGGAAGGTGAAGATCAGCATGAGAGTCAAACATGATTAGGCAAACATTTTCTTGACCGTATTTTTGTATAACGGCTGAAAGACTAATATATGCAACACTATGATCTCCACCCAGACAAACTAAGGGTACTTTTTTATTCCAATGTTTTAAAATCTGGTTAGTGGCCTGTTGATATTGATCAAATATATTTTTTAAATATTGTTGATTATTTGTATCAGCTATTTTAGAAAATGATATTTGAAGAACTTCATCGCTAGGTGTAGTTATTTCCTTAGAGATTGCACTACCACCTTCGGTTACACCATTATTTAAAACAGTATGACCATGAGGGGCAAATTTAATACCTAAATTTGACGCTAAAATAACAAAGAGTTTGTTGTGGTTCATTAATACCGGTAGTGATCAGGTTTAAATGGACCTTTTTTATCAATTCCTAGATAGTCAGATTGTTCTTTGTTTAACTTTGTTAACTTAACTCCAATTTGGTCTAAGTGTAATGCAGCAACTTTTTCATCTAAGTGTTTTGGTAATTGATAAACACCAACTTCATATTCTTTATTGAATAATTCAATTTGCGCTAAGACTTGGTTTGCAAATGAATTAGACATCACAAAAGAAGGATGACCCATCGCACAGCCTAAGTTAATTAATCTACCTTCAGCTAGAAGAATAATCCTATGTCCATCAGGGAAAGTATAGATGTCTACTTGTGGTTTTAATTGTTTCTTTTTGATCTTTGGGAATTTATTTAATTGTTCGACCTGAATTTCAATGTCAAAGTGACCAATGTTACAAACAATGGCAGTGTCTTTCATTTTCTCCATGTGTTCAATTCTGATCACATCTTTACAACCAGTTGCGGTAACAAAGATATCAACTTCTTTGATAACATCCTCTACTCTTTTGACTTCATAACCTTCCATGGCAGCTTGGAGTGCACAGATTGGGTCTACTTCACCGATGATAACTCTAGCACCATTATTACGAAGTGATTGAGCACTTCCTTTACCAACATCACCAAAGCCAGCCACAAAGGCAACCTTACCAGCAAGCATAATGTCAGTAGCACGTCTGATTCCATCGACTAAAGATTCACGACAACCATAAATATTATCAAACTTAGATTTTGTGACAGAGTCATTGACGTTAATGGCAGGAATTTTAAGTTCACCAGCTTTCATCATTTTATATAAATGATGGACACCTGTGGTTGTTTCTTCAGAAACACCTTTAATTTCTTCAAGTAATTCCGGGTATTCTTTGTGAATTAATCCTGTCAGGTCACCTCCATCATCAAGAATCATGTTTGGACCAACTTTATTACCTTTTTTATCAGTAAAGTTTAAGGTTTGCTCAGTACACCACCAGTATTCTTTTTCGCTTTCACCCTTCCAGGCAAAAACAGGGATATTTTCTTTGGCAATAGCTGCTGCAGCATGGTCTTGAGTTGAGAAAATATTACATGAGGCCCATCTTACTTCTGCACCTAATGCAATTAGTGTTTCAATTAGCACAGCTGTTTGAATGGTCATATGTAGGGAGCCAGCAATACGAGCACCTTTGAGAGGTTTCTTCTTGCCATATTCTTCTCTGATAGCCATTAAACCAGGCATTTCTTTTTGGGCTAATTCAATTTCATCTCTACCCCACTGTGCTAGTGAGATATCTTTAACTTTGTAGTCTTGTTTTGTTTTTGTCATGTTAATTTTTTTTATTGTTTGTTTAATTACTTAATAATTTATTTTGTTATAGTTTCTTTATAATTTTCTTGATATCTATTTTTAATTAACTTCCAATCAAAGTGATGTTCTTGAGTTCCATGTTTTTCTACAGCATATGCAGCTGTTACAGAGGCTAGTTGAACAGTCTTTGTTAACTCCCAGTCTCTGATATAGCCATAGATAAAACCAGCTCGAAAGGCGTCACCGGCTCCAGTTGGATCAATCGCTTTGCTGACTTTAGCAGCTGAAATATTGTATGGTTTATATTTGTCTTTTTTAGAATAAATAGTAGAACCTTTCTCACCTAGTGTAATGACACAAACTTTTGTTTGTTTGATAATAGCTTGTTTAGTTAACTGGGTTTTTTTAACTAGCATGCCCATTTCATAATCATTAACAATCAAAAGTTCACAAGCTTTGAGACCAGTTAATAGATCTTCTTTGGATAGAGCTAAGATTTGTTGACCAACATCAAAGAACATTCTCTTTTTATATTTGATACATTCATTGGCCTGAATAATCATTTGTTTTGGGTCATGAGGTGAAACAACAAATAGAATATCTTCATCCTTAAACTTTTTTACACTGAGACTACTAGCATCAGCCATAGCTCCAGGATAAAACCCTCCAACTTGGCAGTCATTCTTATCTGTTAGAACATTAAATGTTGCAGTAGGTAGATCTGAATAATGGACATGAGATATATCCACTCCAAGCTTTTTAAGATCATTCATGTAGGACTTACTCTCGTGTCCTATGGCACCATAGAGAATGGGCTTTTCTTCAAGTAAAGCCAATGAATATGCAATGTTACCCGCAGTTCCTCCTGGGGTACGTTTTAGACTTTGGACTAAGGTTGAGATAGATAAAACATGGAGTTTATCTGGTTGAATGAGGTTCTCAAAGAGACCTTCAAAATTCATAATTTGGTCAACGGAAAGAGATCCAGAAAGAAGAATTTTCATACTAGGAAATATAGCATCTTTGAGGAGTAATCATAACCCAATATATTTTGTTAAAACCTAGTGAACAACTGTATGAAGTTTTGATTAGTCACATCAAACCAATATGAGGGTCCTTCCTTATCAGAGTCTAATTGTGTTGTGGTGATAAGTAATAAATTTGGGTCTGCCCAACCAGTTACTTCATTAAAAGTATAAGGAATTTCGTGTTCTATATATAGATCATTTATATTAATAAAATCATCTTCATCAAACTTTTCACCTGATGATTTAAATATTAAATTATTCTTAGAACTAACATTGTTTTGTTTAATAAAGAAATATTTATTTTGAGGAGACCAACTATTGAGAGGAAGTTCTATTGTCATCTTGTTATTGATTGTTTCTGAAAAAATTTCTTGTATTTCTGAATCTTTTTCTTGAACAGATAAAGTATATTTAATTCTATTAAATGGCATTTTTTCTGTATCTACGAATAGTTCTATTGCTCCTTCTGGTGAATCCTGTGAAGTTTTAATTACTTTAATTTCAGGAGAGTTTGAAATTATGGTTTTATCCTCATCACTATTTATACATATGGGAGTGGTACCATCTTGAATTTGCAGATGTTTGCAAATAGAGATCGGAGTACCCGGATCATCTTTACTTGCATAAGTAGTAGTTCTAATTGTAGTAGGGTTGGTCCAGTTATATAAAATACCAGCGTCAGTAGTGCGTAAATTAACACAACCATGACTCATCTCATGCCCAAAGTTATTATGCCAATATGTACCATGCAAACCATAGCCACGAGCTTTAGGGATCTGGTCATTATAGAAATACATGACATATGGAACGTTAGGTAAGTAATAGTAATCGTTACCACTCCCTCCAGACATTTTTGTAGCACGTATCTTAATCCAAATTGAAAATTCACCAGTAGGTGTTCTACCCCACTTGCCTGTAGAGACAGGGGCATCTAGAACGATTTCATTTCCTTCATAGGCATATAATTTTTGTTGGGATAGATCTACATAGATATGCTTTTCAGATACAGTCTCTTCATCTTCAGTATCTTCTCCTAAAACTTCTGACTGAAATTCTGAATCAAGAATAATAGGAGGGACATTAATTAAGTTGCCAAGAAATGTTCCTTGGGTACCATTCTCAATAACAGTAGATAAGTTATCTATACAAGAAATAGAGTTAGCACAGGGAGTTTTTGATTTAATAAAAAAGATTAGAGTAACAATAGTTATTGTGAGAAATAAGCCTGATAAGAAAAATCTTTTTTGCTTCATTTATATGAGCATAGCAGTTTTTTAATATTGGATAAATAGGTGTCAGATTTCTGTAAGTAAATCACTTTAACATAGTCATAAAGTTTTAATTAACTGTATTTACCAATTGTTTAAAAGTGCTATTTATGACACAATATTTTATATATTCTGGAAAGTGAAAGTGGTATCAATTGATCCACGAGCTTTGAAAGAATTAAAAAAGTTTTCTAATGATGCCTATTTAAAATTTGTAGCTTTATTTAAACTATTAGAAGAAGAAGGTTTTTTGTATGAACCTTTGGCTAAAAAGTTAAAAGGACATAAGAACTTGTTTGAACTAAGAGTAAAATCACGGGGCCAGTTTAGATCTATTTATTCTTACATAGGGAAAGAAGAGATAATTATCTTAACAGCTTTTAATAAAAAGACACAGAAAACCCCTATTAGAGAAATAAACAAAGCGATTAAAAGACTACAAGACTATTTATGAAAAAAATAAAAAAAGTTCCACTAAATAAAATAATAAATGATCTTACTACTGATGAAAAGAAAATAGTGGAAGAAGAAAAGAAGTACTTTAGTTTGGTAAATACATTAAGAAAGTTAAGATTAGAAAAAGGATTTACACAAGAATATTTAGCAAAGAAATCAAATATACCTAGAACTACTATTGTAAGAATAGAGTCAGGAGAGCGTAATGCTACTTTAAACACTTTAATTAGTATGGCTCATGGATTAGGTAAGGAGTTGGATATTAGGTTGGTTTGATGTGAATTAACGAAAGTTCATAATAAATAGGTGTCTAATGGTAAAATACCCATATGTCAGAAAAGAATATTCAAGATAAATACAATGAAGCTGTAGAGCTTTATCATTCTGATGCATATTTGGAAGCTCTTAAGTTATTTGAAGAAATAATAGATAACAATGAGGGAACTAATAGCTTTAGTAGTCAAATTTGGAAAGCATCTTGTTTGGTTAGATTAGAAAAGTTTGAACAAGCTTTAGAAGTAATTACAAAAGTTATTGATCATAAAGAGTTATCTTTAGATATTAAAAAAAGAGCTTTACGAGTATTAGCCTTTGTTTATACAAAGACACATGAGTTTAAAAAAGCATTTCTAATTTATGATCAATTAGTTAAAGATGAGGTAGACCCTCGAGACTTAGAATATTTACAACATCTTATTGATACTGCTCAAGAAGAGTTTGATTATTATATTAAATACGGATCACTTTCTGCTTGGAAGAAACAAATTAGGGATGAGATTAAAACTAATCTTAAAAAGGTAGATCTAGAAATGAAGACTATTTATAGTCCTGCAGTATTACAAAGGATATTAGATTCTTTTGGTGTAGGTCGAATTAAAGAAGCTGAATCTTTTCTTTCTATTGGTAAGAACTCATGGATTCATTTTATTAAAACAAACCAAGGTGAATTTGAGTTATTCTCTTTTCCTACCTATGTTACAGAAGATGAACAGTTGGAATTGTTAGATAAAAGACTAGAAAGGTTTGGATATATTTTTGAAGAAACTATTCATCGTTTTGATAGATATCATCAATTAGTTCAAAAGACTAGGTTAACTAAGATTTCTCCCAAGCAAATTATTGATGATTTTGAATTACTTAAAGATCAAAAGATTAAAGATTTATTTAGAGTAACTGGAACAATTATTCATTTTAATTTTGAGAATGATTCAACTATTTGGTCATATGGACTGTGGAGTTTACAGCATAAAGAAACTGATAAAGACTCAAAAGTCTTAATTGATTCATATAATACTCCAGGTCTTGAAATTGAAGATATCATTGAAGAATTACAAAAGAAAAATCTAGAATATAAATCTTTTATTTTGAAAGATGATTGGTTTGAGTTATATTTTTCAGATGGATATAGTTTCCATTTTAAAGCTGATTATGAGTTTCCAGCTATAGAGTATTTATTCTTTAGAGATAATGATAATAGTATCCAAATATTTAGTGAGCAAGAGATTTATTATAGTAAAGAGATTGTGGGTGAGTAACAGGTCTAACAAGTTAGAACATATTTAAGATTAAATTATTCTACTCTGACTCAGACTCAAGATGATCACTATAATTTAATAATTCTAAAATGGGGTTATCTTTAAGAACTACTTTATTAACTGAACAGTTCAACATTTGAAAGTCTTCTCCTTCATCATATTTCTTTCTTAAATCAGAAAGTTTCTCATCGCCAAAAATATTTCTTAAGTAGTCGATAATTGCTCCACCATGGGTGACTAATATAATATGAGAGTCATCTTTTGTTAAGTCATCTACTAGCCGTTCAATTCTTTGACCGGTTGCTCTGGATGAATCTCCATACTTAGGGATATATTCTCTATCATTAGTTGCTTTAATCCACTCTCTTAAAAACTCATTTCTAGTAATATTTTTATCTTCCCAGTTCATTCTTTCTATTAATTTTTCATCTAGCGTGTATTCAAGGTTTAATACCTTTCCTATATGCTGAGCAGTTTCTATTGTTCTTTTGAAAGGGCTGGCAATAATTTGGGTAATGGGGTGATCTTTTAGATAGTGACCAGTTTGGGTTGCCTGGTTTATACCAAGTTTAGTTAGCCCAGGGTCACCAGCGTGTACTTCTTTCTGGCCGTGTCTGATGAGGTAGATGGTTGTCATATAATCCTTTTAAACAATATCCAATGAATAAATTGAAGAATATTGATTAAAGCCAGTATTCTCAAAGGCTTTTACAGAAATAGTGTTTTTAGAAAATATTTCTGTTTTTATTCTAGTAATTTGTTTTTCTTTAGCCCAATTAATACACTCATTAATTAATTGCTTAGATAATCCTTTGTTGCGAAATTCAGGTAAGATATAAATTACTTCTAACTGACATTCTAATAGATTAGATTTAGAGTTAATTTTATTAGTATGTGCATAAAGGTATCCCATAGGAGAATTGTCACTATCCTCTGCAATGAGGAATAGTGCTAAAGGATTATTTAGTTGCTGAAGATACTTATTATTAATTTCATCCCTAGAATATTCTAAAAATGGTTCAAATTCTTTTTCAACTAAATGGAGTTTTTCTCCAAAATTAAGAAGGGTTTTTATATCAGACTTAGTGGCTTTTCTAATTAGCATATTCTAGATTATACATGGTGTTATTTATATTAGATTAAAAACTTGTGTTGAAGAAGTTGTTAATAAATATATAAATGCTATATTCCTGATATGTATTCAGTAACTCAAAAAGATCCTTATGGATGTGGATTAGCTTGTGTTTCATTTTTATTACAAAAACAGTACCAAGATGTAGCTGAATACATAGATCAAAATAAAGCAAAGACCTATGGCTTTACATGTAAAGAACTTGTTAACTTACTTGTTAAATTTAATCTTAATTATCAGTACAAGTACCTAAAACCAAAGCTAAAAAAGAAGATTTATGATAGTGGCACGATTGTATTTATCAAAAGATCTAAAAGGTATCCTAGTGGACATTATTTAGTTAGATATAAGGATGGTTGGATGGATCCTTGGATTAATTTTTCTATTAGAGCTAAATTAAGTAGTGCTCAATCAGGCTTTAGAAAAAGATTACCAGGTAGTCCAGTTTATGCTTTGTTTTTGATTAATTAATAATCATAGATTAGTTATAAATGTAAGATGAAAGTAATAAACTTACTACATAGTGAATGTAATGCAGACTTTCTTTTTTTAATTATACTCAGTTATTGTTTTGGTCCAAAGAGATTTTTTGATGTTTTTATAGTATATTTGATCTACTATGTCTATTAAACATCCTGAAATTGAGCGTGAGTCTCAACAAAACCCCCATTTAGTTAATTTAGAGGTTGATTACCTATATCATTTAGGACTAGATACATCTATGGATCTACCTAGTATGTTTGGAGATGTTAAATACGTTTGTATGGGTGGTAGCCCTGAAAGAGCTGAACAATTTGCTATTAAAGCAGCTGAAAGATTGGGTATCTCTGTTCCAGAAGAAGGGCTGGAGCCTGTAGGAAAAACAGAAAGATATTCACTATATAAAGTTGGTCCTATCATTTCACTTTCTCATGGTATCGGTATGCCTTCTGCCAGTATTGTTTTACATGAAGTAACAAAACTTTTAAGATATGCCGGAAGTACAGACTTTAAATATATTAGGATTGGAACATCCGGAGGGGTGGGTGTAGATCCTGGAGAAGTAGTAGTAAGTACAAATGTCGTTGATGGGAAATTAAATCCTGTCCATGAAGTAGTTGAATTAGGAAAGAGTGTTGAATTAGATACTGCTCTTGATAGTAATCTCGTCCAATCTTTATTAACAATAGCCTCAGAAAGTGATATTTCTGCAACTGCAGGTACAACTATGTCTACAGATAGCTTCTATGCTGCTCAAGGTCGATTAGATGGTGCTTTAAACCCAAGATATACTGAGACAGAAAAAATGGATTTTTTACAATTAGCTTATGACAAAGGTGTTAGAAATATTGAGATGGAGGCAGCCATTATAGGAGCTTTTTGTAGAGAAGCTGGAATTCCTGCGGCAGTTGTTTGTGCTGCAATTTTAAATAGATTAGATGGAGATCAAGTTGGTTCAACTATAGAAGAGTTAGAACAGTTCTCAGATAATGCTCAACAGTTGGTGCTTAATTTAATTTCCAAAGAACTTAATTTAACTGATTAAAGTTCTACCCTGATATACTAATCACATGAAAAGCATTGCCCCTAAAGATTATATCTGTCCAATTTGTCTTGGTAATAAAGGCATTGAGAGTGATGATACTCTACTTAAACAAGCAGACTTAGTATTTAAAGATGATCTTGTAAGTGTTTGGATAAACTCCTTTTGGATTAAGGGTAATGAAGGTCACCTGATCATTGTTCCTAATGATCACTATGAAACTCTTTATGATCTACCCAGTGAAGTAGGACATCGTATTTTTGAGGTATCTAAGACAATGAGTAAGTTATTAAAGAAAGTATATAAGTGTGATGGTATTACCTTAAGACAAAATAATGAACCAGCTGGTGATCAACATGCTTTTCATTATCACCTTCATTTATTTCCCAGGTATATAAATGATAACTTTAATAAAGAGTTAACAAAGAAGAGTTATTTATCAGAATCTAGTAAGAGGATAGAGTTTGTGGAGAGGTTGAAGGAGGGGGTTTAGAGATATAAGTGCGGAGAGTGTGGGATAAGATTGGAACTTTTATAAAGTATTTTTCATCGAGTTGTATGTTGATTTTGATTGCTTAAACAACACTTTGATAAAAATTATGAGATAATATGTCCATATATTAGTTATTAGTTGAAAAATGGATAAACATTTCCGTCATACAATTTCTCTATTACTAAGTACGTTTAAAAAACGTTTTCGTCTTTTTATTGGTTTTCTTATCATTAATATTATTCTCTCTCTAATAAATGTTATTTTTCCTTATTTTTTAAAATTACAAATTGATTTTTTACAGAATCAGTCATTTCAACTTCCATTTACAAATAATACTTTATCAATTTTTTTGGTATTACTTTTAGTTCCAGCTATCTTTGAGTTAAGTAGGTTGTCTTTTTTTCAAAGAATAGAAAGAAAAGTTTCTCAATCATTTACTTATAAATTAAGAAAAGATCTTGAAAAATTAATTTGGGAGAAAATGAAGAAATTTGATTTGGGTTTTTTTGAAGCTGGTAGGAATCAGCATTTAATTAGAACTTCTTTTTCTTCAATATATGTTTTTGATCGAATTACTCAATTTATTAGAGAACAATTTAATTCTATTATTACTTTTGTTGCCATAATTCCTCTTCTTTATTTTATTAACTATAAAATATTAATTTTAATTATCATTGCCAGTTTTTTACAGTTTTTTCTAAGAGAAGTAAGAACAAAATTAGAATTAGGTCAGCAATTTGTTAGTACATACATTGAGGGTAAAGCCTTTGTGATACAAGAATTAATGAGGAATAATTTTGGTCTTGTAAAAGAAATTGGCGCAAGTGAGCAAGTTATAGATCAGTATTTTAAAGAGCAAGATAAAACTGAAAAGTTAATATTAGAAAAGGAATTACATAATAAATCATCAAGAGTTTTAGATTGGTTTATTGAAAATGTATTCTTTATTCTGGCTAATCTTTTTGTCGCACAACAAGTATTTTCTGGAAAAGTATCCATTGGTACTTTTACTCTAACAATTTCATATATAAACCAAATCAGGCATTCATTTGAGGACTTTTTTAGCTTTAAGTCAAGATGGAAGTCAATTAGTGTTGAACTACTTAAAATGAGTTTCATTTTAAATTTAGAATCTAGATTAAAAACAACGAAAGATAATCTCAAAGTAAGTTTCCCTCAAAAGCTTGAACTTAAAAATGTTGGATTCACTTATCCAAGTTTTTATGAAGACGAAAAAAAGTTTATCAATAATATTGTAGATGACATAACCAATAACTCGAGGCGAGGTCAAAGTGAATTTGTACAACGAGAACTTGATGAGTGGCATAGTCTGTTGGAGACACCTTCTAAGAATAAGTCAGTGTTAAATAATGTTAATTTAGAAGTAAATAAAGGAAAGATCACAGCACTACTTGGAAGAAATGGCTCAGGAAAAACTACTATTACTAGGTTGCTTATGCATTCATATGAAGCTGATGAGGGGCAGGTCTTGATTGACGATCAGTTAATTAATAAGTTTGATTTAGAAGAAGTTTCTCAATCTGTAGCTTACTTACAACAATCTCCTTTTATAGTCGATAGAATGTCTATTAAAGATAATTTATTACTTGGAGTTAAGAGGAAGGTTACTAATAAAGAAATTTGGGAAGTTTTAGCAAAACTTCAAATAAAATATTTAGTTACTAAGCTAAATAAAGGTTTGAATTCAGTATTAGGTGAGGATACAAACTTTTCTGGAGGACAAAAACAATTGTTAGTTATTGCGCGTGCTTTGTTACAAAAAAGACCATTTATTATCTTTGATGAGGGTAGTAGTCAGTTAGACATTGAAAAAGAAAATATGATTCTAAAAGTATTGGATAGTATTAAATCAGAAGTAGGAATTCTTTTTATTACACACCGCATCACTGTTGCAAAGAAGGCAGATTATATCTATTTTTTAGATAAAGGAAAAATTAAAGAAGAAGGAACTCATCAGGAGTTAATTAAAAAAGAAGGTTTGTATCACAGGTTTTGGAAGTTACAGGTTATTGAGTAAAGTCATCTTTTAGTGTGGGGTGTGTGAGATGAAATTGGAATTTTTTATTGACTAAAAAATTATAAATTTTCCAATAATTCAGAATACATTTCTTTGAGTTTTTCTAAACTATCCAGATCAACCCACTCATCTACTTCATGTGCTCCAGCTCCATTCGGACCCCAAGTAATAACTGGAATACCTAAAGAGGCCAAAACATTATCATCTCCAACAGAAGATCTTTCATGTAGCTGAATTTTTTCTCCGGTATATTTCTGAATAATTTTTGAAATTTCTTTTTGATATGGAAATGATGTAAATCGATAACCAGTTAAATATGGGGTTTCTCTTTTTTTTAGTTTAACTTTAAAATTATCATTTACTTTTTTTGTTAATTTAATTAGTTCTTTTTTTATTTCTTCTATAGAATCATCACTGCCCAATAACACTTCAATATCAACTTCTGCATACTCACATAAGCTCATTCCAATAGTATTTGTTACAACATTTCTGGGTTGAATAACAGTCATTTTGTCTTTACTAATACTGCTATCTTTTAATTTGGAAATAAATTCTGTTAATGGATAAATGGCGTTAATTCCAGTTTCATGTTTGGCAATATGGACTGGTTTTCCCTGTGCCCCGACAGTGAATAAAACTCTTCCTGTTCTTCCTACTGTAATTCCATTTAAACCTAATCCAAAATTAGGTTCTGCAGAAATAATTAGTTCAACATCAGAGAAAAATTCTTTTTTCTTTTTTACTACATCCCAAGCTCCACTAGAAATATTTTCTTCATCAACTGCCAAGAGAACTTTTATATGTTTTTTAGAATTACCAATAGCACTGAGAAAAGCTGCTATCCCACCTTTCATATCATAAGCTCCTAAACCATATGCTTTATTGCCTTCAATAGTAAGTTCAAATGGTTCTCTACTCCACCCAGGAACAACATCAACTGTATCAATATGCCCATAAAAGAGTATTGATTTACCTTCTTTTCCATTATCAGCAAGAATATTAGGACGGTCATCTGTTTTTATTATTGAAGTTGAAAAACCTAAGTCATTTAAGGTTTTAGTTAGAAGATCCTCTAGATTACCTTCAGACTTTTTAGCATATCTTGTGTCTTTAGATACTAATTGGGAGAGTAAATTATTTAATGACATCTTGAAGAGATTGTATCATTAAAGTGATTTATGAAATTGAGATGCGGAGGCAGAGGGATTCGAACCCTCGAAACCGTAAACGGTTCAAGATTAGCAATCTTGTGCAATTGGCCACTATGCGATGCCTCCATTTAAAAGAACACACGTTGTTACGTGAAGATATATTTTAACACGCTTTTGAGTCAAGCAGAGTCTTATTTTAAATCTAGTTTAATATCTTTAACCTTATTGTATGCCTTCATATCCATAAAGTCAGTTCTACACGGTGAGACAGATATTTCTCCCTTTTGGAGCGCATGTAGATCTGTCCCTGGGACAGTATTTACAATATCCATCATTTCACATGGGTAGTGGAATGTTCTGGGTGTTTGTTCTAACTGTATTGGAGCATAGAACTCTTCTACATTAGCAATAGGCTTGGTAAAACTTACTTTACTGCCCTTTGTCAAAGGAATATTAATGTTGATTAGGTCAGATCCCCAAAGATTATTTTTTAAGGTCATCTCAATAATTTTTTTTGCATTCTCCCCTGGATGTTCAATATATCTATCTAAGTTCTCATCTGGTTTATGATCAATTAACCAAAAGTCAGGAGTAACGTCCCAGCTAATGGCAATGCCTTTTTTTGTTACACCAGTGTTAAGCGCTCTAAAGACCGCAGAAAAAGTCCCAGAAGAAATATTAGCTCCTCCAATGTTTGCTCCTAAGTTAATACCTGAAATGACATAGTCAAATTCATGACCAAAGTGTTTATATGCAGTTCCCACAGCATCAACTGGAGATCCTGAAACCCAGATACCTGGGACACCATCAATGAGTTTTTCTCCCCAAGGTCCACCCTTAAGAGTTAGTCTTCCACCCATGGCACTTTGTTGGGTATCTGTTCCTCCAACAAAGAGTTGGTAATCGTCTTTAAGGTAGTGAATAAGCAAACGAGTTCCAATGGATGAGAATCCATCATCACCTGTTAGAAGAATTGTTTTTTTCTTTTTACTCATATCAGTTAAACCTATCCTTTCTATTAATTATAATTTTCTATCGTCATACTTTATCATATCAGTTTATAGACTCTTTTTGTTCATAAATCAAGCTAGTGAGAAATCATTTAATTTTACCTCAAAAAATCAGTGCTACAAATATTAGTTAGTGGTATGCTTAAATTAGTCTAGTTAGTTATATAGATAGATATTTTGTATGAAAGAAAAAAGAATTAGAACGGGGGTAAAAGCTTTGATTGTCCATGAGGGAAAGATTCTCATCATCAAAGAGAATGTAATGAGAGATGGAGAGACTGTTTTGATTCATGATTTTCCTGGGGGTGGAATTGACTTTGGAGAGAATTTAGAAATTGCATTGCAAAGAGAAGTGTTTGAAGAAGTTGGTTTGAAAATAATAGTAGAGAAAGTAGTTGGAGCTTGGGAGTTTGTTATTAATCCGATTCATGATCCAGAAAGTGAGATGCAAATTGTTTGTATTGGATATCAATGTAAAGTAGCAGGTGATTCTAAAATAGATATGACAAATAATCCTGCTCAGTATGAAGATATTTTTGATTATGCTTGGTTAACGAGAGAAGAGATATTAGAACAAGGTGACAAGATATTAGTTAACTCAGATATGAGAAAAGCAGTTAGTAATTTAAATATATAATGGTAAGTACAAAGGAATATTATGAAAATAAAATCAATCAGTTCATATGAAATATTAGCTTCTGGAGGTTACCCAACCCTTGAAACAAGAGTGGAATTAGAATCGGGTGAAGTAGGTGTAGCTTCTATTCCTTATGGTGTTTCTGCTGGGAGCCATGAAGCAACTGTTTTACTTGACGGAGATATGTCTAGATATAATGGTAAAGGAATGCTTAAGGCTATTGCTAATGTAAATGACATCATTGCCCCCGAGATTATCGGTATGGAGGGTAATGATCAGGCTGCAATTGATCGTAAGATGATTGAATTGGATGGGACTGAGAACAAAGCAAAGTTAGGCGGAAATGCTATCTTAAGTGTTTCCTTAGCTGTAGCCAAAGCTATGGCAAACCATAAGAAGGTTGGACTGTATGAGCATGTCAAAGAAGTCTTTGAGATAGACAATAACTTCACTACTCTACCCCATCCGATGATGGTGGTAATTGAAGGTGGTAAGCATGCTGATGATACTACTGACCTACAAGAATATTGTATTAGCTCAATTAGTGCAGACAGTGTCAAAGAAGGTGTCAGACATGTCATCGAAAGTTACCATGCTCTCAAAAAGATCCTCAAGAAAAATAATCTTTCTACCAATGTAGGTAATGAAGGGGCTTTTGCTCCAAATGGTATTCCAAGTAATGAAGCACCCTTTGAATATATTGTTGAAGCAATTAAAGCAGCGGGTTATACCCCAGGAGAAGATTTGGCTATTTCAATGGATGCTGCAGCCACTGAGTTTTACAAAGATGGAAAATATGATTTAGCTCTTGAAAATAAACAGTTAACTTCCGATGAGATCATTGCCTACTATGAAGAATGGTTCAAAAAATATCCTATCGCTACCTTTGAAGATAGTCATGATGAGGATGACTGGGAAGCATGGCCAAAGATGCTAAAACTTTGTGAAAAATATCATGTGGAATTAATTGGTGATGATTTAACTGTGACTAATATCAAGAGATTACAAATGGCGATAGATAAAAAAGCTATCTCTTCTATTCTGATTAAGCTTAATCAAATTGGTACATTAACTGAGACAGTACAAACCTGTTTACTAGCCAGAGAACATAATATGATGACTGTTTTCTCTCATCGGGGTGGTGGAGAAACCAATGATACAGCAATGGTTGATGTTGCTGTAGCAGTCGGAAGTAGCTATATTAAAGTTGGCCCAACAAGAGGTGAAAGAATTAGTAAATATAATCGTTTGATGGAGATTGAACGAGAATTATAAACTAGCTAATAAGGAGTCTTTCTATGAGTGATCCAAAACAGCTTTTGAGAGATCAGAAAAAAAAGGTTGAAGAGGAATTCCATAGAGTTCATGATGTAACTCAGGATGAGAACTTAGCCAGAGCAAAGGCAAGGCAAGTAAAAGAAGAAATGACTAAGTTAAAGGGTGTCCAAACTGCAAAGGAAGAAACTGAAAGGAATAGAGATTTTTATTGACTCTCTTAGCTAAGCTTTAATTCTTCCTTTAGATATTTACCTGTAAAACTCTTTTCTATGAGAGCTACATTGGCTGGTGTTCCTGTTGCTAGAACTTCTCCACCAAACTCTCCACCTTCTGGTCCTAAGTCAATTAACCAGTCGGAGTTTTTGATAATATCTAAGTTATGTTCAATCATAATAACGGTGTTATTTTGTTCAACCAATTGATGAAGAATCTCTAGAAGTTTTTGGACATCTTGGAAGTGAAGACCGGTTGTAGGTTCATCTAAGAGATATACAACATGATCCCTTGTCCTAGTAGAAAGTTCTTTTGCTAGTTTTACTCTTTGAGCTTCTCCTCCACTGAGAGTAGGAGCAGGTTGACCAAGTTGAATATATCCAAGTCCAACATCCATAAGAGTTTTAAGTTTTCCTCTAATGGTGCCATTGGTGGCAAAGAAATCATATGCTTCAGAGACGTTCATTTTAAGAACATCACTAATGTTTTTCTTTTTGTATGTGACTTGTAGAGTCTCATCGTTGTACCTGGTAGAATTACAAACATCACAGGCAACATAGACATCAGGAAGGAATTGCATTTCAATCTTTAATTGTCCATCACCTTGGCAAGCTTCACATCTGCCCCCTTTGACATTGAAACTGAATCTCCCAGCTTTATATCCTCTTAGTCTGGCTTCTTTGGTATTTTCAAAAAGTTTTCTGACATAGTCAAAGACTTTTGTATATGTGGCTGGATTAGATCTTGGTGTTTTTCCAATCGGGCTTTGGTCAATTAGGTTTACTCTTTTGACTTTTTCATGGACTTTTATTTCATCAATATGACCAATTTTTTCTTTGATTGAATATCCAATTGTTTTGGCTAGGTTGTAGTAGAGTGTATCGTGTAAGAGGGTTGATTTACCTGATCCTGAGATTCCAGTAATACAAGTTATTTTACCTAAAGGGAAATTAACATCAATGTTTTTTAGATTATGGTGGCTTGCTCCTGTAACGCTAATTTGTCCTTTACTGGCAAAAGTAGCTTGGGTAAGCGGCTTACCTGTTATCTCTCTAGTAACATCTTTTTTCCTTTTGAGGTATTTACCAGTGAGAGACTTTTTATTTTTCATTATTTCTTCTGGAGTACCGTTTGCAACAATTTCACCACCATGGACACCTGCTTTTGGTCCAAAGTCATAAATATAGTCAGCGTTAAGCATGACATCACGGTCATGTTCAACAACAATGACAGTGTTACCTTTGTCTCTGAGATTTTTAAGTGTTTCAATGAGTTGGTCATTATCTCTTTGGTGTAGACCAATGGTAGGTTCGTCAAGAATATATAAAACACCGGTTAGACCTGTTCCAATTTGTGAAGCTAATCTAATTCTCTGTGCTTCTCCACCAGCCAGAGTTCCAGCTTCTCTATCTAAACTTAGGTAGTTTAGGCCTACTGAGTTAAGGAAGGAAAGTCTTAAAGTTATTTCTTTGAGTATAGAGTCACCAATTAACATTTCTTTATTATTTAGAATGTCTTTGTTCCAAACCTTATTTAGCCAACTGATTGTTTTTGTGATTGGAAGTTTTGTGGTTTGGGCAATGTTTCTGCCATTAATAAGAACATTGAGTGCTTCTTGTTTTAACCTTGCACCTTTACAAGTTGGGCAAGTTTGTTTTTGCATGAAGTTACTGATTTCTTTTCTAATAAAATCAGAATCAGTTTCAATGTATCTTCGTTCTAGGTTTGTGATAAAACCTTCAAACTTTTGTTTTGTTTCTTTTTCATTACCATAGCTATCTACCTTAGATACTTGGTAAATCTTTTTTGAGCCATGAAGTAATATTTGTTGTGTTTTGATGTCAAATTCTCTCCAAGGAGTTTTTCTATAATCATAACCACGATCAATTATTACCGCAGTAACTAGGTCTGACCACCAAGTTCCATTGGATAAGGCACTAGCAAAAGGAATGATAGCTCCTTCACTAAGTGTTAGTTCTGAAGCGATAATCTTTTCTTGATTAACTTTTAATCTTGAACCAAGTCCATTACAAGTCTCACAAGCGCCTTGAGGTGAATTAAATGAGAACATTCTTGGCTCTAACTCATTGATGGAAATACCACAGTGGCTACAAGCTAAGTTTTCACTAAATAATTTGTCTTCGTAATTTTGAGGATTCTCTGGGAAAGTAAAACTTGAGTCTTCAATAAAGCTGGCCATGACATAGCCATCAGATAATCTAAGAGACTCTTCAATGGTTTGAGAAAGACGACCTTTGAGAGTTTTTAATTCTTTTTCATCTCTAAGTTGTTTTTTGGAAATACTAAGACGATCAATGACAACACTAATAGTATGATTATTGTTTTTAAGTAAATCTATCCCAAGTGGGAGTTGATATGTTTGGCCATCAATTCTAACGCGGGCATAACCCTTCTTTTGTAGTGAGGCAAGCAAGCCTTCAAATTCACCTTTTCGATTTCTAACAACAGGGCTAAGAATCATAAACCTAGTGACTTCACCATTAGCTTTTTGTTCTAATTCATTAACAATCTGGCTAATGATCTGGTCTACACTTTGTGTAGAGACTTCGCGGCCACAGTTAGGACAATGAGGGTGTCCAATTCTGGCATATAAAAGTCTTAAGTAGTCATAAATTTCTGTGATTGTTCCGACAGTAGAACGAGGATTATTTGAGGTAGTTTTTTGGTCAATCGAAATAGCAGGGCTAAGTCCATCAATTTGATCTACATCAGGTTTTGTCATTAGACCTAAGAATTGTCTAGCATAACTAGAAAGAGACTCTACATATCTTCTTTGACCTTCGGCATACAAAGTATCAAAGGCCAAAGAGCTTTTCCCACTACCAGAAAGACCTGTGAAAACTACAAGCTTATTCTTTGGAATTTCTACACTAATGTTTTTAAGATTATGTTCTCTTGCTCCTGTGATGGAAATTGTTGACTGTGTACTCATTTATTCTTGATGTTCACGAATTTTTAAAGAATAACCATTATAACCTGTTTTGCCTGGTCTCTCAATGGTCTATGTTGGATAATTGGATTGAATTAAGATTCAATTTCTTTAACTTTGTCTCTAATTTGAGCAGCTAGTTCAAAATTAAGATTAGTTGCTGCTATTCTCATTTCTGTTTTTAGTTTTTTGATTAAATCCTTTTTATCAAAAGGTGTTAAATAATCTACATTTACTTTGAGGAATTCTGGTAAATTACTTTTTTTCTTTTTAATTTCAAAACCCAAGTTGTTGTTCTTCTTTCCTCTGCCTTCTTTTCTCTCATCACCTTGAGTTTTCTTTATCATTCTTTCTCTGATTGGTTTATCAATTGTAGTTGGAGTGATACCATGAAGTTCATTATATTTTATTTGAGCTTCTCTTCTTCTTTTTGTTTCATTAATTGCCAAGTCCATTGATTTTGTAATACGATCTGCATACAAAATGGCAATCCCCTTTGAGTGTCTAGCAGCTCTACCAATGGTTTGGATAAGAGAGGTTCTTGACCTTAAGAAACCTTCTTTATCAGCATCAAGGATAGCGACAAGAGTTACTTCAGGTAAATCTAAACCTTCTCTAAGTAAGTTAATTCCTACGATGACATCATAAACACCTTTTCTTAAATCAGCTAAGATATCTGATCTTTCCATGGTATCAATATCAGAGTGTAGATAGGCCACCTTTGGTAATAGTGGTTCTAACTCTTCCTTACTCATTTGTGGAACTAATTTTGCAATTTTTTCTTTGTCATTGAGGTAGTCAGTTAGAGCCTCTGACATTTTTTTAGTTAAAGTTGTGACAAGGACTCTTTGACCCATCTTTTTTCTGTCTAATATTTCTACAATTAAGTTCTCAACCTGTCCCTTGGTTGGTCTTATCTCAACTTCAGGATCAAGCAAACCAGTTGGTCTAACCAGTTGCTCTGTAACTTTTCCTCCAGCCATAGAAATTTCCCATTCATTGGGAGTAGCACTGACATAAATAAACTGGTCATTTGCTTCCATGAATTCGTGGAATTGTAATGGTCTGTTATCCAATGCACTAGGTAATCTGAAACCGTAATCAATCAAATTCTTTTTTCTGGCTTGGTCACCATTGAACATACCTCTAACCTGAGGAACACTCATATGACTTTCATCAACAATGGTTAAAAATCCCCCAGTATTAAATATTTTTGTGTTTTCTTTAAAGTAGTCAATTAAGGTAAAAGGTGGGTCACCAGGTTTTCTACCATCAAAGTAGCGAGTGTAGTTTTCTATTCCACTAGTAAAACCAAATTCTCTAATCATCTCTAAGTCATAGTTAACTTTTTGATTTAGTCTGTATGCTTCAATAGGTTTGCCAGCATCTTCTAACTCTTTTACTCTCATGTCCAAATCTCTTTTGATATTTTCCATAGCCATTGTCTTGGAGACAGGATCAATCATGAAATGTTTGGCTGGATAGATAGTAACAGTCATTGGAATATCACCTTCATTATCTTCAATGATAGGAGTTCCTGTTGTTGGATCAACCCAGTTAAGGCTAGTTACTTTATTCTCCAAAGTATCAATTGTGATAGCTCTGTCTTCATAAGCAGGCCAAATTTGGATGATATCTCCCCTCACCCTATACTTTCCTCTAAGTAAGTCAGAATCTGATCTTTCATACTGTAGATTGCTTAAACCTAATAAAAGATCATTTCTAGATAGTTGTTCACCTTCAGTGATATTGAGGGTGTAATTACCATATTCCTCAGGAGAACCTAAGTTATAAATACAAGAAACAGAAGCAATGATAATGGTGTCTTTTCTGGTTAAAAGATTCATTGTCGCAGAAAGTCTTAACCTATCTATTTCTTCATTGATTGTAGATGCCTTTTCAATATAGGTATCACTACTGACGATATATGCCTCAGGTTGGTAATAGTCATAGTATGAGACAAAGTAACTAACGGCATTATCAGGAAAGAACTCTTTGAATTCTTGATAGAGTTGTGCAGCTAATGTTTTGTTATGAGCAATGATTAAGGTAGGCTTCTGTGTTTTCTCAATAATATTGGCCATGGTAAAGGTCTTACCAGACCCTGTTACACCAAGGAGTACCTGGTTTTCTTCACCATTAATAACTCCCTTAGAGAGTTCTTTGATTGCTTGTGGTTGATCTCCAGTCGGTTTAAAACTAGAGTTTAACTTAAATTCCATAGTCTATATTTTATCAGGAATAGCTAGATATATTGGGGTGTTTTATTAATTGGGTTATTTGTTAGTAAAAAATGTTGGGGAAATGAAAAACCGCCTCCAATAGATGAAAGCGGTTTTGTGCGAGGGGGTTCTTATGGTGGCCCCTATTGTAAGGTTAGCACTCATTACCCTGAGTGGGAGGGAGGAAAGTTATCGGCGACAGTTTGCATGTTCCCATGTTTTATTACGCCAGATAAAATTACCAATGCAATCTCCTTCTCCGATACCACTTTCCCATGGGAAAAGCTCTTTATCGTCATCGTGTATCCAACCGAACCATTTATTGTAGGTATAATCAAATAAGCGTTTATGAGCTTGTCCGTGAATACCTTTGCCTGTAGGTTTAGTTGATTCTGACATGATGTTTCATCCTTTATCAGTTAAATTTGAGATTAACAAAAATTTGTCTTGCCTTACAGAAACGTAATTATACACAACACCTATGTAATTGTCAATAGTTATAGGATGATTAAAGTGATGTTATTAAACATTCTTCTTTTTAAATAATATAAGTTACAATAAAACCATGCTTTCAATATCCACAAAAACAGGTGATCAGGGTAAATCTTCTTTAATTGGTAAGAAGAGATATGATAAGGATAGCTTGGTATTTACTGTACTAGGTGATATTGATGAACTGAATTCTTGGATTGGGGTAGTTGTTTCTCACTTGAAACTAAGGACTACAAAGCCCCATAAAAAGTTATTAAAACAGCTCTTAGATGTTCAAGAAAAGCTCTTTACTCTCAGCGCCCAAATAGCCGGATCAGATAAGGTCGAATTAACCTCATCTGATCTCAAAAGGATTGAATCACAGAGCAAAGTAATTCAGCAGTCTTTGTCTGAGAACTGGCATAGTAAGTTTATATATCCCGGTGGTTCTCCCCTAGCTGCTTGGACTGATTTAGCTAGAGCTGTTTGTCGTCGTGTTGAAAGAAGTGTCGTTACTTATAGTAAAAGTAATGAGCTCCCTCCATTAGTTTTTAAGTATATTAATCGTCTTTCTGACTACTTATATTTAGTAAGATGTCAGATTAATGACTTGGATGATATTAACGAAACTGAGTTTAATTAATATTGAAATTTCCTAATTAATCCTACGCATCTACCTTGAATTTTTACGTTGGTGGTAAAAATTGGGCTCATAGTTGAGTTAGCTGGTTCTAGTCTGACTCTAGTTAATTCTTTGTAATATCTTTTGAGTGTAGCTAATCCGTTATCAAGTAGAGCGACAACAATATCTCCGTTGTTTACATCTTGAGTCTCTTCGATAACAACAAAGTCACCATCATCAATGTGGTCTTCAATCATAGATTGACCTTTGACTTGGAGAACATAAGAACGTTTCTTTCCTGAAATCATTTCTGGTGAAACTTTGAAAGTTGCGTTTTGATCAGCGTGAGTTTCAATTGGTTGTCCTGCAGCAATGTAACCCATGAATGGAAGATCGACACTATCTGTCATTCTAAGGAATGTACGGTCAATTAATTCTATACCTCTAACAGCACCTTCATGTTTCTTAATCACTTTTTTTCTTTGAAGGGCTTGGAGATGTTCATGGACTGTAGCAAGTGAAGATACTCCAATGCAGTTTGCAATTTCTTTAAGAGTTGGAGAGTAACCATTTTTTTGGATATACTGCGCAATAAAGTCTACGATTTGGCGTTGTCTTTTATAAAGAGTGATAGGCATGAGTGGTCTTTCTGTAGTTTTTATATGCGTAGGTTACCCGTATTAAACTAAGAATAACCGAAACTAAACCAAACTGACAATCACATCTTTGAGCATATAAATATATCAAACAACATCGGTGGCGAAGAAAGGGCGTAACACCCGAATAAAACTAGACCCTAATCTTTTCTAAAACGATTAGAAAATCTAATAAATTTTTCTTTAACTGTCTCTTTAAGGAATTTTTGCTCAATGAATGGGATACCAATTTTGTATAGTCCTACGATGGTAATGAGACCTACTGTTGCAATGGCAATTACTTTATCAAACTCATGGAGTAAGAAATTACTGACAGAGTCTCCAAAGAGATATACAAGACCAGCTAGGAGCATATATCTAGTTCCTCTTCCTGCTAATGAGGTAAGTATAAATTTCATAAAGTTAAGGTCAAAAACACCGGCAGCGATAGTAAATACTTTAAAGGGAATCGGTGTAAAAGCAGAGATAAAAATAGCTCCAGTGTCATAACGATGGAACATTGTCTGGACTTTATTTGTTTTCTCTTTTGAGAAGAGTTTATTTAAGATTGGTTGTCCACCCTTTTTACCTATAAAGTATCCGAATGCAGCTCCAAAGACTGAGGCAATAGTAGTAATAACACCATAAAGTAATGCTAGTTCTTTATTAGCGAGAGCCATTGGGATTAATAGAACTTCTGGAGGGATAATAAAGAATGCTGATTCTGAAAGTGATAGTGAGCTTAATACAATTAATGCATATGGGCTAGCAACCCAGTTGTTTATAAATTCTGTACTTATTATTGTCATTTTTTTCTTTCTAGTTTTTAGATCTTTAATTCTAAATTTTATCTATATTGTTTTCTTTAAGTGTATCAAAAGTTTATCTTTTCGCACACTAGAGTTATATTTTTTAATTAGAATATTATTTTACTATGCTTGGTTTTACTTTATCTCTTTTTTTTAGAAAGTGGAGGTGATAAGTTTTTCCTAAGCGCTCTGGATATTTATTTATATATCTATGCCTAAATGCACGGAGATCAATTGGGGGTGTTAATGCTCGGTTCCACTGAGGTCTTTCTAAAAGTTGATTTGTTTCTGGGTGGTCTTGGTCAAAAAATGCTAAATGAATATAATATTGCTTTTGTTGATCCCATAGCCCAACTGCTTGAGCTTGTTCTGGTACTAAAATATTTCCCACTATTGGAATATTTCCAATTTCTTCTAGGTGGTGCAATGTTAAATTTGAATGTGGGTCAACATATTTTTCTTCTACAATGCATTCTAAGACATATAAGACTGCACTAATGCAATTACGACCTCTTCTTTGTTCTTGAATCTTTGATACACGACGAGAAAATTCTGACTCTATCATTTATATTTATTATAATAGTGCACGCCCGGTCATGGTGTCAGGTTTAGGTATACCCATAATTTTAAGCATTGTTGGGGCAACGTCAGCCAGTATTCCTGTTGGCAGCATGGTATTTTGGCCCATGAATTGTCGACTGATAATCATCAAAGGAACTGGGTAAATAGAATGCTCGGTGTCTTTTTCTCCAGTATTATTGTTAATTAGTTCTTCAGCATTACCATGGTCTGCTGTAATAAAGACTACTCCACCTTTATTGACAACTGTTTTGACTAAGTCACCGACAACCTCATCTACAATTTCACAAGCAGTGATAGTTGCCTCTAAGTTTCCAGTATGTCCAACCATGTCTCCATTACAAATATTAGTAATTACAACATCACATAGTTCGGCTTCTACACGTTTTTTTATTTCTGCAACAATTTCTCTTGCACTCATTTCAGGGGCAGTATCATATGACTTGACTCCCTTTGAAGGGATTGTAACGCGCTCTTCACCTGGATATAAGTCATTTTTTTGTCCATTCATATAGTAAGAGACAAAACGTTCCTTTTCTGTCTCAGTAGCTCTTAGTTGTCTTAAACCATGTTGAGCAAAAACTTGTCCTAAAGGACTTTTGACAAATTGAGGTGGGAAAGCAATGTCTACTGGGATACCATCTTCATATCTAGTCATTGTGACAAAGTACAGGTTCTTTAAAACTTTTTTTCTTGAAAAAGTAGCGCTAACTTGTGCTTCTTCTTTTTGAATATTAGTTTTTTCGTATTTTTCTTGGTAAGGGTCAAATGCTTCAGAAACTACACCACGTTCAAAGTCCGGTTGAACAAAGGCACGAGTGAGCTCACGAGGACGGTCAATACGGTAGTTAAAAAAGATTACTCCATCATTGTCATTTATAACTAGAGGGGCTCCACTCTCATCACAGATTGTAATAGGCTCAATGAATTCATCAGTAATACTTTTGTCATACTGTGCTTGCATAGCTGAGATAGGATCAGGACTACATTGACCAGAACCAGTAGTCAAAGCTGTGTATGATTTTTCAATTCTATCCCAACGTTTATCTCTATCCATGGCATAAAAACGACCCATTAAACTAGCAATTTTACCAACTCCTAGTTTTGCACAAAGGTCATTTATTTGTTGAACATAGTTAATTCCTGAGGTTGGAGGAGAGTCACGACCATCTGTAAAGCCATGAATATAGACTTTGGAAATACCTTGTTTTTTACAAAGGTTTAATAGTGCATAGAGATGTTCAATATTTGAGTGGACACCACCTGCTCCAATTAATCCCATTAGATGTAGTGTAGAGTTGTTTTGCCTGACATGGTTAAAGGCATTAATGAATGCTGGTGTAGTATTAAAAGTACCATCAGCAATTGCCATATTAATACGAGGAAGGTCTTGATAAACAATATTTCCTGCTCCAATATTAAGATGACCAGTCTCAGTATTTCCATCTTCACCATGAGGTAATCCAACTGCTTCTCCACTTGCAGCTAGCTGGGTATGTGGAAAACTCATCCAATATTTATCTAAGTTTGGAGTATTAGCTCTGGCAATAGCGTTTCCGGCATTATTTGGACCAATTCCCCATCCATCAAGAACAATTAAAACAGCTGGACTAGGACCACTATATGCTTGTTGAGGGTGTGTAGCGTCAAATTCTTTACGAGAAATAATTGGTGGTTTTGGTTGTGGACTTAGGTTTTGAAGTTGTGGATCATCTGCAACAACAGGTTGTGAAGTTGCTGGGTTTACTGTTTGTGGTTCTGTCTGAGGAACTGTTTCTGTAGCCACTGCTTGCACAGGTTTATTGTTATGGCTATTTGGATCATAACCAACATCTCCAGGTTTTTTAATTACTGGTTCTTCCTTTTTGACAGGGATTGTCATTGGTTGAGTAAAGTCGGCTGTATTTTGATTGTTCATATTAAGCTTGTTTATTTTCTGCAGGAGTAGCAACAGCTTCTCCTTCTGCACTTAATACAATAGGTGCAGAATTTTCTCCTGGTATTTCAAGAGGAGGAGTTTCTATCGCAATTGGTGCTGTGACAGGTTGAGGCGTAGCAGGAAGTGGTGTTTCCACTGCAACAGGTTGAGGTGTAGCAGGAAGTGGTGTTTCTACTGCAACAGGTTGAGGTGTAGCAGGAAGTGGTGTTTCTACTACAGTAGGTTCAGGTGTTGCTACAACTGGTTGTGGTTCTTGGATAGTTTCTTCTACTACTGGCTGAGGTGCTTCAGGAGTTGTTGTTTCCACAGGTGTTTGAGTTACTTCTTGGACAGGTTGTTCTGGTGTAGCTTCAACAGCTGGTTGCTGAGTGACAGTTTCAGCAGTCTCAGCTTGAGCAACTGGAGCAGCAGCTAATTGTTGAGCATCATAGGCAAGCTCATTATAAATTGTCAGTAATCTATTATATTTTGCAATTCTTTCACCTCTGTTTGGAGGGCCAAATTTTACATATTGAGCACCAGTTCCAACTGCAAGGTCAGCTACAAAGTCATCAATGGTTCCACCACTACGATGTGACACTATCGCTTGCCATCCTGATTCTTTGGCTAGTTTTATAACTTGGATGGTTTCACTAACAGTTCCTGTCTGGTTTGGTTTAACAAGGACACTATTACAAACTTTGTCTGCAATTGCTTTGGTTGTCTTTTCTAAACTTGTGACAAGTAAACTATCTCCAACGATCATACTTGTGGCACCAATATCTAGAGTAATTTCTTTCCAAGCATTTGTGTCATCTTCCTGGTAGGGATCTTCAATGTAGAAGACATGATAAAGTTCTTTGAGTGATTTGTAGTATTTAGCTAGATCTTTTGATGAATATGCTTGAGATTTATCTTTGAGCATATATTTACCGTTTTCAAAGAATGATGAAGCGGACATATCTGCTCCTAGGAATACATCTTGGGCAAATGTATAAGGAGTGGCTTTGATTGATTCAATGATAATTTCAAAAGCATCTGTATTATTAAAAAGGTTTGGAGTGAAACCACCATTTAATCCAGTAGAATGGATAGCCCCTTTCATGATTAGTACTTCTTTTAATTTGTTATATATTGTTACAGCCATGTTTAAGGATTCAGGAAAGTTGACATGGGTTGCTGGGATAATTTCAAATTCTTGAACATCTAAATTTTCTGCACCATGTTTCCCACCTTCAATCATTGTAAAAACACAGGTAGGGATATCCATCTGCTGAGTGATTTGATATTTTTGTTGGATATATTTATAGAGAGGGAGATTTGAGCTAAGAGCGCCAGCTTTAAGAATTGCTTGAGATATAGCTAAGATTGCATTAGCACCTAATTTTGATTTGTCTTTTGTACCATCTAAATTAACCATTTTTTGGTCTAGATCAGTTTGGTTGGTAGGGTCATCTCCAACAAGTTGAGGACCGAGTATAGTATTGATATTTTCAACAGCTTTAAGAACTCCTTTTCCAACCATTCTATTTGAGTCATTATCTCTTAATTCTTTTGCCTCATATTTTCCAGTAGAAGTTCCAGAAGGCACTGTAGTCATGACACTTCTTCCATCATCTAACCAAAGTGTACATTCAATAGTGGGAATTCCTCTAGCATCAAGGACCTCACGAGCATAGATTTGTTGAATTGTTGACATATATTAATCTCTATTGGTTCAGGACCATTTTTTGTTCTGCTGATATTATCTGTTGTTTTACTATATCTAAAAGTGAAGGTTTGACAACTATGGCTCTGACACCTATCTGTGCTGCACTGCTAACTAGTTTTGCATCAAATTGATTAAGTTTTAAAACTACGGGTAGTGAGCCAACAGAGTTTTTGTGTAATTTATCAGATGTTTTAATCTGATGTACAACTTCTTTTAACATTGAGATGGCTAAATTGCTATCAAATGAATAGTGACTTAGTAACTCAGGATTATCTGGATCAAGTCCATATGAAAGGTCATGAATGGTTTTTGCTTGAAAAGTTACACCACTAATTGGTAAGTGGAGAAATTCTTTCAGGTTGATAATATTGGCTGGGGTGTTTAGCTGTAACCAGAATTTTACATACCTATTTTTAGGAATAGTATTTTCAATTATTTTGAAAATAATTGCTAGTTCTGAAGCTGTTCTGACAAAGGGAATAACAAAATTGATTTCTCTTTTTTTATCATGGGCAAAATCAGAAACAATTTTAAGTTCTGTTTTGAAGAGCAATGAATCTTCGATAATCTTAAGCGCTCCTCTAGTTCCTAAATATGGACTAGTTTCATGTCGTTCATAGTTTAAAGAGTTAGACAATGAATTGAGCTCCATGGAATTTAAATTTGAGCTTCGATAGAAAAGATCTTTTTGTTCTTTGGTAAAGAATGTAGTAACAGTTCTTATTAAGTTCTTTTCTAGTAAATGTTTTCTATTTTGTAGTAAATGGTTTGGGTGAATGCCCATATATGCAATTGCATAGTCACTTTTGAGGAATAGGCCCTCATTGTGTGCTAAGTATTGCTCAGATCTATATGGATTTCCAGCAGATAGATAGACTTTGGTTAAAGTTTTTCTATTTAGTTGAGTTTCTTTTTCTTTTTTTGGAGAAAATATTTTTCCTGAGCCAGTATCTACGACCACTTTATGACCACTATGTAGTCTAGATGTGGCATACATGACTCCAGTGATGCATGGAATATGATTTTCTTTGATAGCTTTTAAGATGGGTGGAGTTAAGACTTTGTCTTCAACAATAAGTGCTGAGGCTTGATTGATTAAGTTAAGGTCAAGGTGAGTTAATGATTTTTTAACTAAGATATGTCCTGTGGTGAAACTCAACCTATCATGGTGATTATTTATTATTTGAGGATAGCCTTCTACATATCCCCCCGTGACACTTTGTCCAATCAAGATTGGATCAGACTCATGCTGTGTTTCTTTTGTCACCTCTCTAATATCTGAAATAATAAGATCTTTATTTTGGACTGAGAAAGAAATTATCCTAGAGCCAATAAAGAGTCTATTTATTTTCCCCGCATCGTTTGTAATTTGAATAGCTTGTTGATCAGTAATAGATGCTTGATTGATTCTTTTTGATTTTATCTTATTAA
>JAOUMD010000007.1 GCA_029881675.1 Minisyncoccota bacterium
ATTTTTCTTGGATTAAGGTGTCTAGTGATGATGGTCCCATTCTGAGCATCTATTTCAAAAACATCAGGAAGATTATTAACTCCAAGTAGTTTATTAAATACTCCAAAGGAGGACTTTAGAATATATCTATTTTTTTTCTCATTATCTGGTTTTACAATTCCTGATGATACAGGTTGAGTTTGGACAGTAATTAATTGAGGATTATTAAATAATGTTTTTTTTGAAGAAGATTGCCCCCAAACTTGAAGGATAGATTCTAAGAAGTTTGCTTCTCCAGAAATGTTACTTTGTGAAACTGAGTTTGAACTTATTTTTGCAAAAGATCCTTTTGGGATATATTTATGAAAAGCTCTGATAATATCTTTTGCTACTTCTTCGGGGAATTCTTGTTTAGAAATTAAACTAGTAATTTTATTTTGAAGCTTTGTTTCTAAAAGTTCACTATTCCAATCATTTGTATCTTCAATAAGTTTTATTTTTTCAGTTAGATTATTGTGGTGGGAAATTTGTCTAAATGTTTCTACGGGAATAACAAAACCATCGACAATTTTAATTTTTGCCTGATTAACTTTAGCAAATTCTAGAGCTTTCTTTCCTACTTGTCTTGATGGGTAATTACTGACCTTAACAAGAGGAATAGTAGTGTTTATGATCACTACTTAATACTATCTTAACTTGGCTAGGTAAAGCAACTAAGAGTTCTTTAAAGTGGCGTTATGTTCGATGTTTTTTGAGACGACTTGTCCAGGATATATTTGAGCTCCTGCCCCAATTAATACACCAGGCATGGTACTAGTTCTGATACCAATTTTGGCACCTTCCCCTGTGACAATACCCAAGGCATTGATTCCGGTATCTGTTTTAACACCCTTGACCATGGTAATAACATTGGCTCTGTCTAATCTTTTGTTTGCAGTAATAAGTCCTGCTCCAATTTGATTATTTGGACCAATGATAGAGTCTGCCAAGTAACCAAAGTGCAGTGTAGATTTGTCCATGATAATAGATCTAACTACTTCTGTATTTGCACCAACAACACTTCTTTCTTCAAGGCTGGATTGTCTGACAAAACTGTAGTCTCCAACTAAACAGTCTTTCCCTATGTAACAAGGTCCAACTATTTTTGCAAAGTCACCAACTCTGGCTCCATCTTCAATAATGATAGGCCCTTTTGAGTCATCAAGAATGGCAGATTGAGAAATCTTGGCAGCTGATGAAGTATATGATTTATGTTTTGTAAAAAGAATTTTTTGTAAGTTAAATAAATGCCATGGAAATTTAAGACTTCTGATAGCTTCATTTAGGATTAAAGCTCTCATATTAGTTTCTTTCATTGTCTGAGATAGAGCTTCTTCAAAGTTGTATTCAGATTCAGGAAGACTATTTAGAATAGAAATAAATTTTTGATTAAGTAAATAACATCCTAGGATTTTGATATTTGATTTCTCTGTCCCTTTTTCAGGTTTTTCTTCAATTCCAACAGCCTTATCACCATCTAGCTCCAGAATACCGTAGAGCCATGGTTCATTAGTTTGACTGGCACAAATACTGCCATCACTATCTAGGTTTAACATCTCATTAATTAAGTCTCCACCATTCAATAAGTCTGGGAAGATAACAGCAAATTTATTTTCTAATTGATCCTTTACAGTCAGAAGTGCATCTCCCATCCCTTTTGATTCATTCTGCGTAGCGAAAGTAATATTGAGGTTATGTTCATTTTGACCAACTACTTGTCTCAGGGAACCACTCTCTTCATCTCGGCGTGATTGGATAATAATGACTTCTTTAAAGCCATTTTGAGCAAGATTATTTAATGTTCTTGTAATTAAAGGTTGGCCAAAAAAATTAATGGCTCCTTTATGAACTTGTGTATTAAGTGGGAAGAATCTGGAGTTAGAACCACCAGCTAGGATAACTACTTTAGGTTTTTGCATATGATCATTCTAACACTAATTGTTTCTATTTTTGATTTTTTAGAGAAATTTTGAGCATCTCAATTGCTGGTATCACATTAGCAAAAGCAAACTCTTGGGGTAGATCATTAAGATCAAACCAGACTAGTTCTGATACATCATCTTGAGCTTTCATCATGGTGTAATCGTTATTTACTGCCTCAACATGATAAATAAAAATTAATGAAGGTAGTAGAGTATCTCCATATATATCTGGATAAGAGCCTAAATATTTAATTATTTTTGCATCTAAATTTGTTTCTTCCTTTGCTTCTCTAAGAGCTGACTTTTCGGCTGTTTCTCCAATATCAATAAAGCCACCAGGAACATCCCAGTATCCTTTCATTGGTTCTATGGCCCTTTTAGCCAAAAGGACTTTACCTTCTTTATGGAAAAGTAAGACAGTACAAGGTGCAGGGTTTTGGTAATAAAGGAAATCACATTGACTACAAGAAGCGAAGTTGGATTTTAGGTCCAACTCCGCTTTGCATTTAGGACAGTATTTAAAGTTTTTGTTTAAAAATGTCTCCATATTTTAATATTAGTGTTCAACTGCAATAGATCCACCTCTGGACTCAATAAATGATTTTATTTCATTGGTTTTTTCATCTAAAGTAGCTTTATCATTTGCTTCAACATTCAGTCTTAAAACAGGCTGAGTATTTGAAGGTCTAATGTTAGCCCACCAAGTGTCATACCAAATAGAAACACCATCTAACCAATCTACTGATTTAGCATCATTGAAGTGTTCTTCGAGAGCTTTCATCATCTCTTCTTTTTCTTCAACGGAGAAGTTTATTTCTCCACTGAGTGGATATTTATCATATTTATTGACTAGTTCTGACATTTTCATGCCTGATTCACTAAGTTGGCTAAGGACAACTAAGCTGGCGATTAAGCCACTGTCTGCACTCCAGTTTTCTTTGAAGTAATAGTGTCCAGAGTGTTCTCCAGCAAAGATAGCATCGTGTTTACGCATGTCTTCTTTGATAAGTGTATGCCCGACTCTGACTCTGACGCTTTTACCACCTTTTGCTTCGACTGTTTCTGGAACAATTCTGCCACAAATAGCGTTATAAAGAACAGTTGCCCCTGGATTAAGTTTGAGCATTTGGTCAGCAACCATAGCAGTAGTAAGAGTTCCAGAGATAAATCTGCCATTCTCATCCATAAGGAACATTCTGTCTCCATCACCATCAAACATAATTCCAAGATCAGCTTTTTCTTCTTTAATTTTTGCGATGATAGCTCCATGTGTTTCTTCTAGAAGTGGATTTGCCAAATGATTTGGGAAAGTACCATCTAGTTCAAAGTACATTGGGATGATTTCTACAGGAAGTTGCTCTGCAATTTCTGGAATAACTTTTCCAGCCATACCGTTCCCTGCATCAATAACAACCTTAAGAGGTTTAATGGTGTTGATATCAACTAAGCTTAGGGCATGTTTAATCCAACCATCCATAACATCAGTCTCACTGATTGTGCCTGGAGTTTCTGCTAGTTCAAACTTTGTGTCTGAAATAGCTAGGTCCCTAATATCATAAATACCACTGTTTCCACTGACTCCGATTGCACCTTTTTTAACAATCTTAAAACCATTAAATTGTGGTGGATTGTGTGAAGCTGAGATCATGATAGCTAAATCAAGATCAAGAGTTCCCGCTGCAAAATAGACCATGTCTGTAGCAATTAAACCAAGATTAATTACATTAACTCCCATTTCTGTAAGGCCTTTACTCATTGCTTCAAACCAAGCAATGTTAGTAGTTCTCATGTCGTAACCAATGGCTACAGTTTTTGGTTTGAAATGGTCTGCAATTGCTTGACCAATTCTATGGACTCCCTCTATATCTAATTGTTCATCCACGACTGCGCGGACGTCATAATCTTTAAAGATTGATGGTGTGATTTGCATAAAATCTCCTTTAATAAATGATAGATTACATCTTTAAAAGTATCAGGTCAAGTTCTTGACCTAAGCTTAACGATAATTGGCTATTTTTTTGTTTTATATCAATGTTAAATAGTTGCTGATGGGTTTTTAAGAGTTGTTCTAGAGTGAATCTGTTTGCCTGTCCTTTTAGCTTGGTAATCATAAATGGAGCTCCTTTAATGACTCCACCATCTTTGGCAGTAATAAGCATTCTAATTTGTCTAATGATCATTGTGTAAACAAAGAACTCATCGTTTTGAGAGATAGATTCCCTAAGTAATTTAATTATCTTTGTCTTATCTGGTCCTCCAATTTGGTCAAGGAATTTCCAAAGTGTATTACTAATTTTAAATTCAAAAACTTGAGGATTCCCAACTTTTTTGAGCATTGTTGCCGTAAGTTGTCTTTTTTCATAAAGGATTAGATTTTCTAAACCGCTATTGGCTATTTGTTCTATAAGTTCTTTTTTTCTTTTTGAGGCAGGTAGTGAGTGTATTTCTTCAATGATAATTAATTTATCTTCACCAAAAAGACTATTACCACCCATTGCTTCTTGAAGAGAAGCAGCTGTAAGTCTTTTAGCTTCTAAACGAGTAATGGCAGTACTATTAGTTTTAGCTTGGGTAATTAGTTCTTGGAGTTTTTTTCTTGAGTGGGCAGTATTCTCACCATGGATAACTATCATTGACTCTTATTTCATTAACATTTGTAACTTGGCAATTATATATCCAGCAAGAAATAGTGCTACATAAAAAAATGATTGTTGTAACTTTTTTATAAATTTTTCTTTGGGGTCTGTCTTTTTACTTGGGATGTGCAAAGCCTTCCCGACCTTTTGTGAGAATGATTTCTTTTTATGAAAAGGATTTTTTAGCATATATCTATTTTTAGTCTGATTGGAAGAATAATTCAAGGAGGAAGGTCTAAATTTAAGATAAGATATTTTGAAAATCACACTGATCCAGTCTTGAAGTTAGAGCATCATTAATGTTTTAATAAGGTCATAGTCTTATGTTGAAATTCATTCGTGTCACCAAAAAATATAATGCAGATAAACCTGCTCTAGATAGTGTCTCCTTTGACATTGATTCTGGAGAACTAGTCGTTATTACTGGTCCATCGGGCTCAGGTAAAACTACCCTACTGAAACTTCTTACAAAAGATGAGGATCCAACTGAAGGAGAAATATACTTTAAAGAAGAGAATATTAATTTATTAAAAAGATCTAAAGTTCCATATCATAGAAGAAAAATTGGTTCTGTCTTTCAAGATTACAAACTTTTACCAGAACTTAACATTTGGGAGAATATTGCTTTAGCACTCTCTATTCTAGGTCATCCAGACCATGAGATTGAAGAAAAAGTTACTGATTTACTAAAACTTGTCGGATTAACTGATAAGGCATATCTATTCCCTCATCAATTATCTGGTGGTGAAGCTCAAAGAATTAGTATCGCTAGAGCATTGTCTACTGCTCCTGAAATGATTTTTGCTGATGAGCCAACTGGAAACCTTGACGCAGCTAATTCTCTAATTATTGCCAAGCTATTAAAGAAAATTAATGATCTTGGTACTACTGTGATGGTGACTACACATGATCCAGTAGTAATTAAACATCTTTCTGGTTCCAGAATGATGGAGCTTAAGGATGGTGTTTTGATTGATTCGAATGAGAAGAAAGAAAAGAAAAAGGAAAAAGAAGAAAAGGCTGAAGATAAAGAAGATGATAAGGATAAGGGAGAATCTAAAAAGACAAAAGAGGATGAAGAGTTCCCAAAAACAAAAGATAATGTAAAAGAAAAAAAGAAGTCTATGTTTAATCTTTTTGGTATGTTTGGCAAGAAGAAGCAACAACCTAAAGAAGAAATAGATGATAAAAAGGTTGAAGATAGTAAGTCTGATGATCAAGATAAGAAAGAAGATAAGGCTGAGGATGAAGACAGTGAGGATAATGATAAGAAAAAAGAATTAACTAAAGAAAAAAAAGAAATAAAAAAAGTAACAAAATCTAAAGAAGATAAATAATATGAATCCTCTTGCTTCAGCCCTAGTGACAATGCGCCGTTCACCATATCAGTCATTGGCTTCTATTGTGATTCTTTCCTTTACTTTTTTTGTTGCATACGTTTTCTCATATTTTCTAATAGGTAGTGAAGTTGTCTTAAGATTTTTTGAAACTCGTCCTCAAGTAATTGCTTTTTTTGATATAGAGGCTGATGCTGGGCAAATAAATGAGCTTGGTGAACAAATTAAAGAAAAAGATTATGTTAGTGGTATTAAGTTAGTCAGTAAAGATGAAGCATTAAAGATTTATCAAGCTGAGAATAAAGACGATCCTTTGTTACTTGAACTAGTAACTGCACAAATTCTACCTGCAAGTATTGAAGTATCTGGAAATACTATTTCAGATCTACCAAAGATTAAGGAAGATTTGGAAAAATTTGATAATGTTGATGAGGTTATCTTACAGCAGGATATCATTGATTCCTTATCTGGATGGACTGCTTCTATTAGATTAGTTGGTCTGGCTAGTGTTGTTTTGCTTAGTTTAGTCTCTCTACTGATTATGGTAGTTGTAATTGGAATGAAGGTTGTAGCCAAGCGTCCTGCAATTGCCATTATGCGTTTGATTGGTGCTACTAAGTGGTTTATCAGAGGTCCATTTGTTTTTGAAGGAATTATGTATGGTCTACTGAGTTCAATTATTGGCTGGGGAGGAAGTTATGTAGGTCTACTCTACATTACTCCATGGCTCAAAGAGTTTTTGGGTACCATTCCAGTTTTCCCTATTCCACCAGCTTTCTATGCTTTACAACTAAGTATTGGTACTCTTGGCGGTATTCTCCTTGGTGCATTTGCTGGTTCTATTGCGGTAGGCAGAATGATTAAGAAGTGATACAACTTTTCTAATATGAGAAGATTCCACAAAATAGCACTTACGCTTTGTTTTTCTCTAGTTATATTCTTTAGTTCAAATATTTTAGTTAATGCTGTTGCTAATTGTGATGATATTAGTTGTAACAAGGATGATGATGGTACATATTTACGTTGTATTGAAGAAAAAACATCTTGTTGGGTAGAAAAGATAGAAGAAGCTCAATCATCAGCTATTACTCTAAAAAGCACTATTAATATTCTCAATGGACAAATTAATGTTCTTCAACTTCAAATAGATCAGAGTCTTTCTGAGATTACTTCCTTAGAAAAAGAAATTATTGAGTTAACAGACAGAATTGAAGGGCTTAACTATTCTTTAGATAAGTTAACCAGTGTCTTGGTAGAAAGAGTAGCAGAACAATACAAGAGGACTTACACTAATCCCATCTTAGTATTTTTCTCTAAAACTAGGTTTGCTACAAAATTATCAGAGTTTAAATATCTTAAGCTAGCAGGTCAACAAACAGTCGATGCAATGGAGAGAGCAGAAAGCCAAAAGATTACTTATGATGAGCAAAAATTACTTAAGAAACAAAAGCAGGAGGAACTTGAGTCAAAGAGAATTCAATTGGAGGGACAAAAGAGTCAGCTAGCTGGAAAGAGAGCTGCAGAACAAAATCTTTTGACTGAAACAAAGAATAATGAGGCTATTTTTCAACAAAAGTTAGCTGAGGCTAAAGCAGAGTTCCAAGCTATTCAGGCTATTATTGCTGGAAGAGGTCAGGAAACAGAGGTTGGCCATGTTAATGAGGGAGATAAAATAGCTACAGTAATTCAAGGACAATCATGTAACTCCAGTGGAACACATGTCCACTTAATAATTTCAGATTTTGGAGTAGTTAAAAATCCATTTAATTATCTTAAATCAGGTATAGATTATCAAAATTGTTCCGGTTCTAGCTGTGGTAGTAGCGATGGAGACTCATTTAATCCATCTGGATCTTGGGATTGGCCTATTTCAGCTACAGTTCAATTATGGCAAGGATATGGAAGTACTTGGGCGACCCGCAATACTTGGGTCAGTCGTATCTATAGCTCTCATAATGGAATTGATATCAGAAGTTTAGGCTCAAGCACTGTGACGACAATGCAGTCTGGTACCTTATATCAAGGAAGCTTTACAGGTTCTGGTTCATGTCGTTTAAGGTATGTCAGAGTAGCTCATGATGATAGTGAAATAAGTTCTTTTTACTTGCATATTAATTATTAACACTAATTAATCTTAATGAAAGATTACTGTAATAAACTGTATGGGTGTTAATAACAGTTGCCCCACAAAATATTTATAAAACTAAAGTAATACCTTTAAAGGGCTCTGTTTATAAAAGAGTTTATAAGTCAGCTTTATCTTATTACCAAATTATTAAATCAAGAACTAAGCGTAAACCATATACAAGGTCTACTTATTTTAAGAAGAAAATTTTTCTTGATATTTTTTGGTCACACTTATTTGATAAAGGAAGAAAGATTAGAACACAAAGGTTAAAATTACTACCTTGTGCCATTGAGTTATTGGAAAGAACAACTTGCTCTCCAGAGATAATAAAGTCAGAAAAGTTTAAAAGAGAGACTTTTTATCGTTTTACTGGGCAAACTGAATCAGGTCAATTATTTATAGTTCAGGTTAAAAAGAGAAATAACCATCTTTATTTCATCTCAGTATACTAAAACAAAAAAAGTCTTTGGCGGTGTAGGGCGAAACCATACGGCTAAAGACTTGATTCTGTCTGTAATATAGTACTTTTTGTATCACTAGTCAATTATTAGTTTTGATTTGTTTTATTATGTCAGAGTAGCTCATGATGATAGTGAAATAAGTTCTTTTTACTTGCATATTAATTATTGAGTAAATGATCTCTTTTTATTACCCTATAACTATTGACACATATAGTCTTATAGTATATACTTCACCACATATTGTTATAAAGCAATAAAAAAGATTATGAACAAAACAAAAATCTCTTTAGCTATTCTTTTAAGCGTTGCCCTCTTTAGCATTTCTGCTATGGGTGTATTCGCAAGTGGTTATGGTCAAGATAGTACCTGTACTGGTGCTTATGGTCAAAACACTGATTGTGATAGTGTCGATACAAATGATGATTCAAGTCAAGCTGTTTATACAGAAGTTGAATTAGCTGACACTGCACTTGATACTCCTACCCTACTTGTTGCTATGGCAACTATGACTAGTGGTATTGGAGCATTTATTCTCAAAAAGAAAATCGCTTAATTAATCTAACGATTAATAAATCAATTTAGACTAAAGGAACAAAACCCTTATGAGTTTAATTTACGCTACTTCTCCAAAGATTAAGTCTACAGCTAGTTATATAAATACTAGAGGTATTCTTGTCGGGAATTTAGATAAATATGAACCTAAAGTTAGTTCCAATAAATTAAGTCCTTTGAGTAAACTTAGAAAAAGTTTATTAAAGGGCTTTTTTGATTTAATTATCTTAATTTCAATTACTACTGCCTTTGCTATCTTTGTTCCTAAGCTTGTTTACTCTGTTTACACTCCTCCTACACTTAACGTGGAAGGTCAATTTACAGAGAGTGTTTTAGGTGGTGAGTTTGTAAATGGTTCAAACAAAAAGCAATATTTACCTCCATTGAATAAAAACTTACCAGAAGGTGATTGGCTAGAGATTCCATATATTGATGTTAGATCTGAGCTTCAAGACACAGAAAATCCTTATGATGCTCTTGAGACTGGTGTTTGGTTAGATCCTAAGTATGGTAGACCTGGAGATAATTCAGATTTACCTATTATCTTAGCTGCTCATCGTTATGGTTGGAAATGGTGGTGGAAAGATGAATACTGGAAATATAACTCTTTTTATAATCTTCCAGAAACTCAGCCAGGAGATATTATTGAAATTACTTCAGGTCAAAGAAAATATAGATATGAAATATATTCTGCAACTGAAGGAGAATATATCACAGATCTAGATGCAGATTTAATTCTGTACACTTGTGTTCATTTAAATTCATCTGTCAGGCATTTTAGATATGCTAGGTTAATTGATCCTACAGTAGACAGTCAAGTAATTAATAAATAATAGGCTCATAGTATTGACTATTTAGATATAGTTTGATATAATCAACATACATTTTAAACAATAAATTTAATATGAAAAACAAACAAAGTTCAGTACCATTTATTTTATCCTCAGTCATTATTGCTGTGGGTATTTTTATGTCTACTTACTTGTTTACCAAAGATACTCAGTTTATTAGCAAAAGTGAAGCTGTACAAGGTTGTTATGTTGTTGCCCAAGGTAAGAAGGTTACAACTGGTGTTACAGAAGATGAAGGTGAATGGAGTGTAGAAGAAGCTGTTGTTTCTCAATTAGTGATTGATTCTTGTTTAAGCAAAAAAGGATATTAAAATAATTAACTCACTGTTGTGAGTGGTGATTTGCCTCTTTAGAGAAGTAAATCACTACCCATAAAAAGGTAGTAAAAAGATGTTTCTTTATTTATTCACTACGAATAAACAAAAGAAAAGTTCTTTAACAAACGGATTTATTTAAGTTCTGACTGGTTTTGGGTTAATCAATATTGGTTAATCTCAGACCAGTCAGAACAATATGCAAATGTTTTGGCTGGGAGGATACATTAGTATCCGCCCTAACAATCGAAGATGTATCTAAACATACCCCATGGAGGTATTAAGCACTATGAAGACCTATGGTTCTATCGCAGTAATTATTTTCCTATTGGTTACCAGCTTCGGCTCGGTACTTGCTCAAGACAGCTTTGATTTTGACAATGGCGCAGAAATGTTCCGTCAGGTTGAAACTGTCAATATCGGTGGCGCAACAAATGTTCGCTCTGTGCCTTCTGTTCGTGATAATGACCCTCTTTTCACCGCTCGCTCAAGCTATATCGCCGAGTTTGTTGGTGAATATGAATGGTCTGATGGTTCTGTATGGAATTTGGGTCGTTTTTATAACCGTTCTGGTAACTATGTTGGCTTTGGCTGGATTTCCCGCACTGCCGCTAATGTTACTACCCGTACAGCTTCCTACCCTACCCTTCGCACTGGCACCTGTGGTTTAACAACCGGTGGTCGTCAGGCAACAGTCAACGTGTATTTTAACGATGGCTGGGCATGGGATAGTGAAAGCACCAATTGTAATGTTTTGGTTGAAGGTCGTCCGCTTAACGCAACAAACGACACACACCATTACTGGGCAGTTCGTGATCGCTCTCACCTCGCTGGTACAGGCAACTTTTCAAATGACGCTCAAATCACCCGTTATACGGTGAATGGCGTTGTGACTGCCCTTGAAGGCGCAGTTTGGGAATATCCTGTCATGTGGAATATGAGTAACCTCAATGCTGAAGATGCTCCGATTTTCTTAGAATTTGCAAATCAAAAGCGTGATGGTGGGGCAACCTATCCTCTCGTGCTTCACAATTTGCTTGGACAGACAATCGGCATTACCGATTTAATGCTGACCGATGTTGTATCAGAAGACACCGATAACTACGATGGCTTGCATGCCATTAGTGTGACAGGTGTTCGGCAAGCCAATGGTAGCGTTGTTGCTTCAGTGGGTTCAGTTGACCAGTGCTGGCTCTTTATCGGGCAAGCTGATGTCGATGAAGACCTCGAAGTAATTCGTCGTTGCGGTATGGTTGAAGGTTTTGTTTTTTACACCTCAGACGAAGCCCCGAGCTTTTTCTGGGTGATTCCAAACCAAAATACCTATACCAATGACCACCAGCGTGAAGTTGCCTCTGAATATGCTACACCCGCTTTAGCAGAATACATTGCTGATTTCTATGGGATAGACGTAGATGTCGATGTCGATGCCCTTGGTTTCGGCTCACACCTTCGTTCTGGCACATACAGCGTTGGCTTGTAATCTGTCTGATTGATGCACCTTAACAATCGCATAGATAAATCCGTCAAACCACTCTCTCTTACACAGGGAGAGTGGCGACATTTAACTTTTAATTATTTAATTGAAAGTTAATATCGCTAATGATGAAAAAAGTTAACGAACCACTAGTAAGTTTAATTATGCCTGTGTTTAACACAGGTCATTTTCTAAGTGAGGCTATAAAGTCTCTCAGGGAACAAACTTACTCAAATTGGGAACTAGTTATTGTTGATGATAATTCAACTGATAACTCCCCTTCTCTACTCAAGACAATTTCAAAAAAAGATAAAAGAATTAAAGTTTTTTATAACAAAGAGAATAAGGGAGTCTCTTACTGTGCCAATTTAGCTATAAGTAAAGTTAAAGGTCAGTATATTGCCCGTATGGACTCTGATGATATCGCTGCTTCTGATAGATTAGAAAAGCAATTAGCTTATTTAGTTAAGAATACCGAGGTAGTAGCTGTTGGTGGGCAATGTGAAGTAATTAATGCTGATGGTCAATCTATTGGGACTAAGAAATTCCCAACTGATTCTAATGAAGCAGCCAAGATGTTATTTAGCTTTGCTAGTATTCAACAGCCAGCTATGATGGTTAATTCTAGGTTATTACCTAAAGATTTTATCTGGTATGACGAATCACTTAGAGCAGGTGAAGAACATGAATTATTATTCAAATTTTTACAATATGGTCAGTTAGCTAATTTATCTGAAACTGTCCTTGGATACCGTATGCATGGTGAGAATATCTCTACCAAGCACCCTAAAAAAGATTTTTTTAACATTATTAATGCCAGAATAAAGGCAGTTAGAGAGTATGGTTATAGACCTACTTTGAAGGCTGTTTTGACAAACATTGTTCAAATGATTGTAGTTGGTATATTACCTGAAAAATTATTTTATAGTTTATATTCATTCTTAAGAGGTCTAAGTAACAGAAGTGATAAGTTATTAACTTTTTCTAAAACTGAGATAAAAGAGCCAAAGAAACTATCTTCTCTATCTGTCTTCTTCCCTATGCATAATGAGGAAGCAAATGTCAGAAGAGCAATTAAACAAGCTCAAAGCGTTTTACCTAATGTTGCTTCATATTACGAGATTATCATTGTAAATGATGGAAGTAGTGATAAAACATCACAAATTGCTCATAGCATGGCGAAAAAAGATAGTCATATTAAAGTTATTGATCAAGTTAACTTAGGTTATGGTGGAGCGCTGCAAGCAGGGTTTAAAGCAGCTAAGTATCAATGGGTCTTTTTTACAGACGGTGATTTACAGTTTGATTTAAATGAGCTTAAACTATTTGTGCCAAAGACATTAAATAATCAAGTCGTTTTAGGTTATAGAAAGCATAGAGCTGATACTAATAATAGAATTGTTTTAGCTACCTTATTGAAGATTTGGAATAAATTCTTCTTTAGATTCCCAAGCAAAATTAAAGATATTGATTGTGCCTTTAAATTATTCCACAGAGATGTCGTTGGAGATATTTTCCCATTAAACTCTGTCGGAGCAATGATTTCTACAGAAATTTTATTAAAGATTGTAGATGGAGGTTATAATTTTACTCAGATAGGGGTAACTCATTTACCTAGATTATATGGTGAGGAAACTGGAGCAAAGATGAACGTGATCTTAGGTGCTGTTAAAGAAACTTTCTATCTTTATTATAAGAGAAACTTAGAGTACTTTGTTAAGTCTTTTAATACCTATGCTCCATATGGTCTGGCTGTATTCCTTAGCGCAATTTTGTATACTGGATTTAGTTCAAAAAAATAATCTAGTATATGGTTTCTATTAAAAAGAAATTTTTTCAAAACATTGACTTAGTTTTTATAGCTATTTTATTTATTGGTTGGCTATTTGTGGTTTTAACAAATTACCGCTTAGGAACTTGGCTATCAGGCTGGGACAACTTACATCCAGAATTTAATTTCCCTCTGAATATTGGTCGATCTCTATCTGCTGTTTGGCAAGAATATCAGGGATTAGGTTTACTAGGTGGAATGAGCCATAGTGCAGATCTATCACGTCAGTTAGTGATGTGGTCTTGGTCAATATTTTTACCCTCTTCTTTAATTCGATATGCTTGGCATTTTCTAATGTTACTTATCGGTCCGATTGGAGCTTATTTTTTCTCTAAAAAGTTTGTAAAAACTCCAGTGGCCAGTTTTATTGCTGGATTTTTTTACTTATTTAATTTAGCCACTGTCCAGTATTTTTATGTTCCATATGAGTCATTTTCTAGTTTTTATGGATTTTTACCATGGTTACTGTGGGCAGTTATTAATTATTTAGATAATAAAGATAGCAAGTCTCTGCTTAAATTATTTGTGATGTCTGTACTGGCTACCTCTGCTTTCTATGTCCAGACTCTTTTTGTTGTTTATTTAAGCCTAGTAATGGTTTTTGTTATTGCTGATTTTTTATCAAATAAAAAAGATGGATTTAAATCTGCCTTTTCACTGCTCTTAGTAATATTTATTGCTAATTCTTTTTGGTTACTGCCTTCTCTATTCTTTACAGTCTTTAATTCTTCTGTAACTACCGGAGCAAAACAAAATCTAATTTCTACTCCAGAAGTAAAATATATGAACTTAGAGAAGGGTGGATTTGAGAATATCTTTTTATTGAAAGGTTACTGGTTTGATTATATTGACTCTATTGGTGGTAAGTCTGTCTATCTATTTGAAAGTTGGCGTCAGTATTTTTCTAATCAATTTGTAATAACTTTTGGTTATTTATTATTCTCTTTATCAACAATAGGTTTTGTCACTTATTTAAGAGATAAAAAAGCTAGCTGGAAGTATCCATTACTGACATTATTTTTATTACAAATTATTGTTTTGACGGCAGGTAAAGGATATTTTGGAGTATTATTTAACTTTGCTTCTAACTATCTTCCTTTATTTGGGCAAATGTTTAGAACAGTTTTCACGAAGTGGTCAGTAGCATTTGTTTTATTTTATGGAGTTGGTTTGTCATTACTAACTGATTTTATTTTACAAAGTACAAAGAAGGTTTCAAAATTACTTACTACAATTTTATTTTTTATCTTTTCCACTTTGATTGTTTCTCAAGTCTTACCTATTTTTTCTGGTGAGTTAATTTCCAAAAGTATGACAACTAAGTTCCCTCAAGTGTATGGGAAAGTCACTGAGTTTTTTAAAGAGAAAAACCCTCAAGCTAGGATAGCTTATCTACCAGCTCACTCTGTTTGGGGTTGGAATAATTATGATTGGGATTATCGTGGAAGTGGTTTCCTATGGTATGGAATTGAGCAGCCTATTTTAGATAGAGCTTTTGATGTTTGGTCAGATAATAATGAGACATTCTATTTTGAATTAGCTGATACTCTAGCTTCTAAAGATGATTTAGCTTTTTCTAATTTAATAAATAAATATCATGTTAAATATTTATTAATCGATGAAAGTGTTGTTATCCCTGGTAAAGATAAATCTGTTTTAAGGTTAGAAGATTTAAAGAGTACTTTTACAAAATTAAGTTATCAAGTGGTGTGGCAAGAAGATTTTATTACTGTTATTGATACAGGCATTGAAGATGGTTTTGTTACTGCTCCAGATAATTATTCATTAATTGGAACAAAACAAGTCAGATCAAGAAGGGATGATATATTTTCAGATGTTGGTAATTATGTATATGCAAAAGAAAAAAATGTTTCCCAGTATCCTTTTGTCGAAATTAATTCAGAAAGTTTTGCTAATGTTGTTGTAGATAAGGATCTTCTCTATATAAAGTCTACTTTAGAAAGAAAAGCTGATTCAGGAAGTGTTACCATTCCAGGACTGGCTAAAGATGATTATTATAATTTACCAATTACTGTCAAATATCTCGATGGAGTTGTAAGCTTAGAAAGTAAAGAACAAATTGTTTTGAAGCTAAGTGGTGATGAATATTTCTTGCCTGTTCTCCAAGATCTAAATATCGCTACAAAGTTATATCCTACAGATGTAATTTTAGATATTAATGGTCAGTTAATTGACTTAAAGAGAGGTCAAACAGTCAAATTACATATAGACAAGTTGAGTATTGGTAAAGAAATTAGACTGAGAGTTTTTGATAAATTATTAGCAAAAAAAGTTGGTAATGATTATTTAGTTGATCAAACAAATGTAACAAAGAAAAACTACCCAAGTAATGTTTGGGAAGATTTACAAAAACCGATTTCTATTGATTTAAATAAATCTGTCAAAGACATTCTTTTACAAATTCCAATTGTTCCTGAAAATGTTAACCTTGCAGCAGAAAGTAATTTTAGAAATTGTGATATTTTTGATCAGGGTAATGTTGAGAAAAGAATTCTTGAAGATCAAGTGCTATTTATAGCAAATGATAAAGCTTCGGCTTGCCAAGGATTTTGGTTAGAAAAGGTCTCCACTAGAAAATCTCATATTATTAGTTTTGATTATGAGAATATATCTGGTAAATCACAAAAGTATTACTTTGAAAATTTAGAATCAAAACAATCTGAATTAGAGAATGTTTTCACAAAAGAGAAAAGGCAGTTTATAAATTTAATTTCATGGCCAACACTCTTAGATTCACAATATAGTTTAAATTTAGAAACTCGCTCATTTGGAGATCTTTCCAGCATTGATCAATTAGAGGATATTTCTATTTATCAACTCCCCTATTCAAGTCAATGGTTTTCTAAAATTAAGATTGGTAAAGAGTTAGAAAAAGTTAAAAATTATGCACAAGTTAGTTTAGAAAAGAAAGTTGGTACTTTTTATTACCTAATTAATGTTAAATCAAATAATGAGGATGATTTAATAGTTTTGAATCAAGCTCATCATTTTGGCTGGGTAGCATATTCATTAGATAATAATAAATATCTAAATCATTATTTAATTAATAACTGGGCAAATTCTTGGATGACTAATGGTCTTTCTGGTAAGGTTGTTATATTCTATTGGCCTCAGTTACTAGAATTTTTAGGTTTATTTTCATTGGTAAGCACTTTTATCATACTTAGTTTAGTCTCTATGACTAAACAAAAAAGAAGTGTTAAGAGAAAAAGAATTAAGTCTAAAACTAAGAGTCGTTTGACTGGTAAACATTAGTTGAAAGTTTCCTGAAAGATTTTTGTTTTATAAAGTAACCATGCTGATTGGATTTACTTTTCTTTTTATTATTTTTATTTCTTTATTATTTATCTTTGCTATACCAGTAGAAGCTAAAGTAGTAATTAATGAAGTTTATCCAAATCCTTTAAGTGGTGAGACAGAGTGGGTTGAGTTATTTAATGACTCAACTATATCTGCTAATTTAGAGGGTTGGGTATTAGAAGATAAGTTATCTAGCCCAAAGGTTATTTATTCTTTTGATGTAATTAATTTTTTGCCTAATCAATTATTTTTGGCATCAGTTTCTGGACAATTGAATAATAGTGGAGATGGAGTGGTGTTAAAAAATGACTTAGATGAGACCGTCGATCAAATGGATTATTTTACTTCCACACAAGGTTTGAGTTGGTCAAGACAACTTGATTCGGAATTTATTTTATCTAGTCCAAGCCCATTAGAGCCTCATGAAATAATTTTAGATCCTTCTCCAACTCCATCATTTCCCCCTTCTCCTACTCCAGTTAGTTCTCCGGTCATATCTCCCTTACCTAGTCCAATTATTGCTGATCTTAGAGGAAAATTAGAGTTAGTTAAACTAATGTCTTGTCCAGAAAATAGTGATGAATGGTTTGAATTAAAAAATACTTCAGAAGATTATTTACAAGGAGACCTAATATTATTTGATTCTCAAAATAATAAATTTAGTTTTGAACTTAATTTACCTGCACAGCAAAGTAACCGTTATTATTTAGATAGGCATATATTAAATAATAGTGGTGATACTTTAACTTTAATTCAAAAGCCTGATATTCAACTGTTTAGCTATGATATTGCTTTATGTGATGAGAAAAATCTGGAATTTGTTTTACAAAATGGTAAATTGAGACAAAATATTGAAAACAATATTCTAAGGAGTGAATCGCAAATAAATTCTGAGCAAGGAAAGATTCTGGGAGATTCAAGTGATGTCTCACAAACAATAAAGATTCCACAGTCTGAACAGTTAAAACGCTTCCGAGTACCTTTGTCATATATTGATAAAATTAAGTTTCTTTCTTCTGTAGGAGATACTCAATATGCTACTAGTGAAGCAAAAGTTAAAAAAAAGATAGAAGATTATGCTGAGGAAGATAGTGATAATAGGTCCTTACATTCAGTAATACTTATCATCTCTGGTGGGATTATTTTGTCTTTTCTGGGTATAATGTATTTCTATGGCAAAGACTGGTTCAAAAATCACCTTATGGCTTAATGCTTTTTTACCTCCAATGGCTTGGGCTGGTCTTATCTTTTTTCTATCTTCTCAGCAAGTATTGCCTGGGCCAAGTGTCTCTAGTTTAGATTTTTTCTTTAAAAAAGCGGCTCATATGTTTGTATATGCTGTGCTTTACCTACTATTATCACGTGGAGTAGATCTTGTTATAGAAAAGAAAACAGATCCTCGTATCAAGATATTTTTACCAATATTCTTTGTTATATGTTATGCAGTTAGTGATGAAATCCACCAATCATTTGTTCCCAACAGATATGCTACTCTACGCGACGTTGGATATGATATACTAGGATCTTCGTTGGTTGTTCTAAGGAAGTTTGAATATATTTAAAAACAAGAAAAATCAATATTGCACTCAGTTTTTCTTGTGATATCATCGTTATCACCCAATTGAACAAGGAATAATAAAGTAATAAAAATTAATAATAATTAGAGTTAGCTATGACAAAATCACAACTCATTAACGTTGTTGCCAAAAAGGCACATTTAACAAAAAGAGCATCAGAAGAAGCAATCGACGCTTTATTTGAAGAAGTTACCAGATCACTTAAAAAAGGTGAAAAAGTAGTTTTATCAGGTTTCGGTACTTTTTATGTAAGCACTGTAAAAGACAAACAAGTAGTTCCTTTTGGTGATGAAACTAAGAGACAAACTATCAAAGGTCACAAGGTTGTTAACTTCAGAGTTGGTAAACCTCTTAAGAGACAAGTTTGGTAATCAAATTAAAATAAAAAATGACCCAGTCCTAGTGGCTGGGTTTTTTATTTGATAAATATTAGATTTAAACGACTCAACTATTCTTGCTGAGTAGTATAAAAAATAGCCATAATCAGATAGTTCTTTTCTGTATCAGTTAGAGTATTTGGGTCTTTTGCTTCTAACTCTTTCCTAGCTTTCATCCATTCAGCGGTTAGCTCTTCTCTACTCATATGAGCTAACTGATATGCTGTTAAGCCTTCATTTCCACGTTGCGCCATATAGACCTTTCGATTGTTTTTATCATTCTATATTAAAAATATGGTTATAGCAAAATAAAAACGCACCGAGTGTGTGTGCGTTTTTTGTATTTCAGTTTTATCTTATTTATTTTTGTTTTTTAATTTCATCAATGTCTTTACCAGACATGATGAAAACAAAAGCTGCTAGAGATTTAGAAATAGCATAAGTAGCTGGCCATTTCTTTTTCAGTAAATGCTTTTGAATATATTCCACACCAAATTCAACTATTTGATTTTTAGTGTGACTTTTTAACATTTCTCTAACAGCATTTTCCGTGGTGTAAACCTTTTTTGGGTCTACATATTCTTCACTCATATGGTTCATCCAATGTTAAGTTTCATTCAATAAAACTAGGTTGATTATATACGCATTAGCTACTTATATCAAGTTTTTATTAATAATACAAACATTTAACTAAAATAAAAAAACGCGCCTGTTGTAAGACGCGCTTAGTTGTATCAAGCCAATGAATTATTTAGTAGCTTCAATCCATGCTCTAGGAGCAAGGTATGATGCACGGATGGAATTACTATCTTTTTGCTCGCATAGTATTCTATATGCTAGCCAAATTCCTCCTTTGTTTAATTCTTCAACTGATTTTGCTGAAAGTAAAACTTGTACAGCTTCTTCGATACTCATGAATCTCTCCAGTAAGCAGTTAAGTAAGTTATTAGTTTATGTGTATTTGTTGAGTAATGAAATATGAGAAACTAGAGCAAACCCCATCAATCTTGTTAAATTAAAAGATTAGAGTAAAGATCCAATAATAAAGAGAATACCAACCCCAATACAATACCAACCAAAGACTTCTAAGCGTGCTTTTTCAATAATGTATTTAAAGACTTTAAGACTAGATATACCGGTAATAAAAGCTGCAACAGCTCCAACAAGGTAAAGTGATGGGTTAATGCCATTTAGACCTATCTCAAGGACATCTAAGCCTTGTAATAGAGTGGCTCCTAAGATTGCTGGGATAGATAAATAGAAAGAGAACTTGAAGGCTTCTTTTCTGTCTAATTTTTGTAATAATCCACCAAAGAGAGTTGATCCAGAACGAGAGATACCTGGAATAATAGCAACTGCTTGGAATAGGCCAATGATAAAAGCACTTTTAAGGGTTACTTCTTTTGTAGTTTCTGTTTGCTCTAATTTCTTGTCTGATATTAAATTAGTTATTCCAGTTAAAATAAGAAATCCTGCGACAATAATAGTAGAAGTAATAATTCCTTCAATATAATCTTTGATTAAAAGACCAGCAATAACAGCTGGAATTGTTCCTACGGCTATCACAATCCAGTTATTGAGTTTTAATTTAATAAGATCTTTCCAGAAAAAAATAATAACAGCAAGTAAGGTTGCAAAGTGTAGGAAAGTGTCAAATGCTAAGTTAGCTTGAGTAAATCCAAGAAAACGTTGTGTAAGAGCAAGATGTCCAGAACTTGAAACAGGTAAAAACTCAGTAGCACCTTGGACTATGCCAAGTAGGACAGCTTGAAAAAAGTTCATTTCTTAGATTATTTCTTTATGTTTTCTTTGTAGTATGAATCAAGGAGTTTTTTGACTAAGTCTTGTCCACCTAAACCTAGGGCTAGTCCCAGTCCTAGTGAAACTGCTCCAACAAAACCTACAAATAGGATGAGGATAAATTCACTTGCAATTCCAATCTCACTAATACCGATTAAGACACCGACAGTCATCACTAAGTAGCTAGAGATTTTACCTAAGGCTCGACCTGTTTTAGGATCAATACTTTTGATTGAACCTTTGACTAAGCTTTCCACAAGTCCTGATAAAAGAGTAGCAAAGAACAGAATTAAAATAGCAGAGATAATATTAGGGATAAATCCTAATATTCTATCTAAGATATGTGAGAGTGAAGTTAAACCCAAGATAGCTATACTAGTTTGAATAATAATAAGCATTACTAACCAATAAACTAAAGAACCAATAATTTGTTCAATTCTTTTGCTTACTTCAGCATTTTTTATGAAATGTTCAATTGGAGTATTTTTTAATGCTTTTGAAAGTTTTAAAGTATCAAGGGCTTTAGTTACTACTCCCCTAATTGCTTTTGCGATAGCAGAACCAATGATAAAGACAGCTAAAGCTGCGACAATCTTAGGTAGATAAATTGAGAACTCAGAAAGAGTTTGTAAAAAGATAATTGATAGTGATTGGTACCAGTTTTCTAGCATATTGATTTAATTATACTTACTTTCAAATATTTTATAATGATTAGTTTGTTTTATCAGATTAAAGTTCTGAACAAAAGCTTCTTCATTAGCTTTCCAAACTGTTTTTTCATTTGTACCAACTATAATATAATTTACTTGATATTTCTCTAGTAAATTTAAATTACTTTGAGGGTTACTAAATACTTTCATAACATCTTTCTCTACGGGGAGGTAATCATAGCCATGAGTCCAAAGCCAACCTCTGTAAGTTAGAACTGTTTGTCTACCTGTTAGATTGAAGATAAAGTGATTGTGTTTATCTCCTGTTAACCAGATTGCATCACTTGGAGTATTTTGGTTTACCCATTTAGTGAGATCTAATTCTTCTTTGGTGTACATGATGTGATGATGAAGGTCATGTCTGGCAATATAGTGAAGGTCCATCAACCCTGAAAGAATAATGAAGATAAAAGTTATCCCAATCACCAATTGTTTAGCTTGATAAGGTAATTTAAATGGTCTATTTTTCTTTTTTAAAATCTCATTAAGGCTATAAACTGACAAATATGAAAAACCAAGTGAAGACCAAATAAATAGCTTTGTGTTGTCCCATGCAAATGGTTGGAATAAGAAGAGATTTGCAATAATAAAGATAAAGATAAATGGTGAGAAGATAAATAGTTTTCTAAGGTCTCTTTTGGCCATCACAATAAATCCTGCAAATGCCAGCCATGGTACTAAGAACCAATTTCTCCACCAGAATTCAAACCAATTCATTTCATATGATTTAGCTAACCATCCTGGGTAAAATTTCATAAATCCTTGGTCTACTGTCCCTTGGAAGTAATAAACTAATAGTGGTAGTGCAATTAATGAAGTAATAGCAATCAGTTTGAGCCAGTCTTTAATTTTTTTGATTGGCCATTTACTATTTTTAATATTTTTAATATTAATTTTGGTATGGTTGAGGATATCTTCCAAACACCAGAACGAAAGAATAATAAAGGCTGCCAAGAATGAATGAGTATGAATGATCGGCATGAAACCTAAAATTATTCCAGCAATGATAATTTGTTTTAGGTTTAAGGTTTTCTTTTGAATAAAGTTTTTATAAATTAGTGTTAGGGCTAAGAGTGTTAAAGGAAAACCCAGTAAAAAAGCTCTTTGAGGAATTACCATGCTATCAATGACATTGATCCATTTTATTGACCATAGATCATATCTAGTTACTTCATGAGCTGGATTTAATAGTGCTGTGAAAGGTTTGTCAGATTTAATTATTTCTTTAAAGAAATAGTAAAATCCCAGACCTCCATTGAGCAGGAATACTAATGAACTAAGAATGGCTTTCTTTTCTGATTGCCAAATTGTTTTGAAAAAATAATAAATAGCCCAAACAAAAAAGATAGATAAAAGAAAACTAGGAACAATAAAACTCATCACAATATTTCCAGTTAGGATTATTGAAATTGCACTAATTAAGTCAGAAACAAATGGATAACTAAATTTAGCTCCGATGAGAAAAGGGCTAGTTTTAAGAATTAGTCCCCTATTTGCCATGGCAGTACCCATGGTAAAGTGAGCTGCCCAGTCACCCCAAATGTTGACGTGTCCTGCGACAAGATTTCCAATCTTATCAAAGTAAAGAGCCCTTGACCAGAAAATTAGGAAGTAAACTGACCAAAATAAGAAATATATCTTGGATAGAATTGTAGTTTTATTATTTGATGAATTATTATTTGACTTCTGCATATAAAGAACTGACCCAACCTTCTTTGTCACCTAGACTCAATTTTATCCAATTTTGAGTCTGTTGTGCAAGGTAAGGATATTCTTTACCTGATTCTACTTGGCCAATGACTTTTCCAGCAGAAGTCGAAGCATCTCGAACTTTTAAGACTTCTTTATTGTTTTCAAAGTAGTTTGTCTTTTTGATGAGAACTTTTTGTCCAGATAAAGTGGTGTTTTGAGCCCTTTGTCTGAGAGGTTGCGAAGTTGCTTGTGGTGATGGAGCTACTATTGAAGCGCCTTGTACTGTTCCACTTTCTGTTGCTCCAGTTGTTTTACGTTGTATTTCACTGGGGGAAGGTTCTGGAGTAGGTGTAGATGGTTCTTCATCTATAAATAGTTCATTATCTTTTGCAAGCTTAACTAGAATATTGAGGCGATGTCCCTTAACGATATTGATAGTATGGTTTTGTGTCTCATATGAAGGGAGTGATATTTCAAAGTCATGTTTGCCTTCTTCAATTCCTTCTTCTGTATATGGTGCAAATTGTTTACCTTTGCCATCAATACTAATAATACCGCCGTCTGGAATACTGAGAACTGAAACTTCTGTTTGACTCTTATCAGCAAGTTTTTCTAGTTCATAGATGACTCCCCCACTTGATGTGAGCGTTCGACCAGGCTTCCATGTAATTACACTAAGAATTCCTTTTCTAAGGTTAAGAGTAGTTTCATATGGGGTAAGTTTTTGGTCTTCTGGCTCAAGTTTTATAGAATATTCTCCTGGTTTTAAATCTTTTGTTAAGAAAGGAGTTTTGCCAAGGAATTGTCCATCTATAAAAATAGAGACTACTACATCATTAGTGATGACTTGTAGACCGGCTTTATTTTTTCTTTCTAGAAGGTTACAACCAGAAAATAAAAAACCACTAGCTAGAATAACAACACCCATGAAGAGCTTTGCAACTATTGATTTCATAGGCCTAGTTTAGCACAAAGCTATCTCTAGGACTTGATCAACGTGACCAACTGGAATGAACTTAATTACTTTTTTGACAGAATCAGGAACTTCTTCTAGATCTCTTTCATTATCTTGAGGGATGATGACAGTTTTACTTCCTGCTCTGTGAGCGGCAATAGACTTTTCTTTAAGTCCACCAATTCTTAGGACTCTTCCTCTTAGAGTGACCTCACCAGTCATAGCTACTTCTCTGTTTACCGGTTTTTTGGTAAATGCAGAAACGATGGCTGTAGTAATAGTAACTCCAGCAGAAGGACCATCTTTTGGTACAGCTCCTTCAGGGACATGAATATGGACATTGTGTTTTGCAAGTTTTGCATCACTAATGCCTAATTTCTTGGAGTTTGCTTTGACATAAGTAAGAGCAGTTTGTGCTGATTCTTTCATCACATCTCCAAGCTTACCGGTTAGTTTAACAAGACCTTTACCTGGAGTCAGAGCTACTTCGATAAAGAGCATATCACCTCCAACGCTAGTCCATGCTAACCCTGTAGAAAGTCCTATTTCATTTTCTTTTTCAGTTAAAGTTTCATCAAATCTCTCAGGACCAAGTAGTTCTCTAATTTTTTTATTATCAATGGTGACTTTTTTAGATTTATTTTCTAAGAGCTCTCTAGCAGTTTTACGCAGTACTTTACTTAAGTTACGTTCTAAATCTCTAACTCCTGCCTCGCGAGTGTAACGAGAAATGATTTTTTCAAAGGCAGTGTCCTCTACTTTGATTTCATTATTTGTTAATCCATTAGATAGCATTACTTTATCAAGTAGGTGGTCATGAGCAATATGAAATTTTTCTTGTCCTGTATAACCAGTATAAGTAATAATTTCTAATCTATCTCTTAAAGCTGGTGGGATAGTATCGAGAGTATTTGCGGTAGTGATAAAAAGAACTTGTGATAGATCAAATGGTAAATCAAGATAATGATCTTCAAAACCATGGTTTTGCTCTGGGTCTAATGCTTCGAGTAATGCAGCAGAAGGATCACCTTTATAGTCTGAAGCAAGCTTATCTACTTCATCAAGCATAAAGACAGGATTCATTGTGCCGGCTTGTTTAATCCCGTTAACAATTCTACCAGGCATAGCTCCAACATAAGTTCTTCTGTGTCCTCTAATTTCAGCTTCGTCTCTAATTCCACCAAGAGAAACTTTTGTAAATTTTCGGCCTAGTGATTCAGCAACTGATTTTCCAATACTAGTTTTACCAACACCAGGAGGTCCAACAAAACAAAGAATGGTGGGGATTGTTTGATCTGATTTAGCTTTGCCTTTTAGTTTATCTTTTTTTATTTGTTTCATTTGCATGACTGCAATGAATTCTAAAATTCTTTCTTTAACTTTTGGTAAACCATAGTGATTCTTTTCTAAAATCTTTTCTGCCTTCTTCAAATCGTAATTACCCTTACTGAGCTTACCCCAAGGCATTTCAAAGAAAGTATCTAACCAACTTCTGATATATCCAGCCTCTGGATTATAAGGAGACATTTGTTTTACTTTACGGATTTCTTTGGCAACTTTCTTTTTAATCTCTGGATCACATTTAATCTTTTTTAGTTTCTTGGTGTAGTCATCTGCTATTTCAGCTTCATCATCAATTTCGCCTAGTTCTTTTTGGATTGTTCTAAGACGTTCTCTAAGAACATTTTCACGCATGCTTTTACTCATTTTGCTTTGAGTTTTATTAACCACATCTTTTTCAATTTTAAGAATTTCTATTTCATGTGAGAGCCTGGCTGCGACTATCTTCATTCTTTCTTTTACGTCAAGAGTTTCAAGAATTTCTTGTTTCTCATGGGTAGTGCTTGAAAGCGTACTAGCAATTTGATCAGTTAATTCACCTTGTGATGCCCCACTCATTAGTTTCATAAAGCTCAAGAACTCTACACTTCTGCCCATTTGAATAGAGTTATGGAATTCTTGTTGCAAATGCTTAGCTAGTGCTTCTGACTCTGAGTCATTATGGTTTACTTCTTTGAGGACTTTAACTTGACCATAGAATGGGTTTTGTTTGATATATTTAATGATACCAACTCTCTCAATACCTCTCGCTAGTACGTTCAGCTGAGAATTTGTATCGAGGGCTTTTTCTAAAATGGCTAGAGTTCCAATAGTGTAGAGGTCAGATACTTTTGGATTTTCAACTTTTGATTTTCTTTGTGTAACAAGTACAACAAGTTTATTGCCTTTTAAGGCTTTTCGGACTGATTTTTGAGATAGTTTTCTCCCAAAAGTAAGAACTGATTCTGTGCTTGGGTATAAAACACCTTCCTTAATAGGAATAATAGGTAATATAGATTGTTCAACTAAATCTACTGATGGGTTTCCAGATTTAGATTTACCAAAAAGATCCTGAGTCATTTTTTCAAGTTCTTTGATTTCTTTTTCTAAGTTAGGAATTTTTTTAACTTTATTAACTTTAGTGACAGTTTTTTCAACTGTTTTTGGCTTGTTGTCTTGAGGAGGTTTCGTATTATCTATCATATTATTTTACTGATTAGATTAGCATTGTAGCTTGAGGAGTGCTAAACATCAAGTAGTGACTTTGATGCCTTTACCAAGGGAAAGTAGATATTGCCTCTGACTATATAAATTTAATATGATGTAAGTAGGCCTTTTTATTAGGCCTGTTATGACATTTTATAATCTATCCACTAGCGAAGTATTAAAGAAATTAGATTCTTCTGAAAAAGGACTATCTAGTTCTAAGACTAGTAGGCTACGAGAAACTCATGGCAAGAATGAGCTAGTAGAAACTCAAAAAATCTCTTCTATAAAGATCTTACTTGAACAATTTTCTTCATTTTTAGTTTTACTTCTTTTTGGAGCTTCTATATTAAGTTACTTAATTGGTGAGCATATTGATGCAGTGGTTATCCTCGCTGTTTTAGTAATTAATGCTGCTGTTGGCTTTGTTCAAGAATATAAGGCAGAAGAGGCGTTGGCTAAATTAAAAAACTTAGAGACTTTAACTGCTTTGGTTATTCGTGATGATGAAGAAATGGAAGTTGATTCAATTAATCTCTTGCCCGGGGATATTGTCTTATTAGGTGAAGGAGATAGGGTTCCTGCTGACGGTCGTTTAATTAATACTCTGAATTTGGAGGTTGATGAAAGTATGCTCACTGGAGAATCTAGAGCTGTTTCAAAAAATACTAAGGAGGTTGGAGAAAAGGCTCCGTTAGCAGAGCGATTCAATATGGTTTACTCTGGAACGATTGTCACTCGTGGTAAGGGTAGATTTGTTGTCAGTGCAATTGGTATGGAAACAGAGTTTGGCGCTATTGCTAAATTAGTACAACAAGTAGAAACAACTAGTACCCCATTGCAAGTTACGCTAGATAAACTGGGACATACCTTGGGTTTGATTAGTGTGGGTTTAGCACTACCGGTATTATTAGTTGGTCTAAGGATGGGTCGAGAATGGAGTGAGATTGCAATTACAGCTATTGCCTTAGCTGTCTCTGCAATTCCAGAGGGATTACCAATCGTTGTGACTGTCGCATTAGCTTTTGGAGTAAAAAGAATGGTCAAACGCCATGTCTTAATTCGTAAGTTGAGTGCTGTTGAAGCATTAGGTAGTACAAATATCATTTGTACAGATAAGACAGGTACAATTACTCAAAATAAAATGGAAGTATCTCACTTCTATACATTTGATTTAGGGTTTAAACCTTTTAAAGGGAATCTCTCTCTTGTGAAGAAAGAGGCAGCAAATTTAGTGAAGGCTGCCATTATTTGTAATGATGCTACTTTAAAAATTGGTGATCCTACAGAAAAAGCCTTGGTTAGTTTTGCTTATGATGCTGGATCAAATATTAAAATCAGACATGATTATCCTCGTATTAATGAATCCCCTTTTAGCTCTGAGACTAAATACATGATTACTCTTAACCAAATGGGTAAACATAAGATGGCATTTGCCAAAGGAGCCCCAGAAAAGATAATTTCTTTAAGTAAAATCAATAAAGATCAAAAAAGAAAAATCTTAGAGACAGTTGAAGAAATGACTTCAAAGGGAATGAGAGTACTTGGATTTGCCTGTAAACCTGTCAAACAAGATAAAGAGTTTGGCAAACATTCTGGTTATGATTTTCTTGGGTTAGTTGGCTTAATTGATCCTCCACGTAAGTCTGTTAAGGGAGCTATAGCTAAGTGCCAAAAGGCAGGAATTAGAGTAATAATGATTACCGGTGATCATCCAATCACTGCTCAATCCATTGCAAGACAAGTAGGAATTACGGCAGATAGTGTAGTAACAGGACATGAAATTGATTTTCTTTCGGATAAAGATTTTTCTCGAATTATTAAGTTTGTCGATGTTTTTGCCAGAGTTTCTCCAGAGCATAAATTAAAGATCTTAGGTGCTTTGCAAGATCAAGGTCATTTTGTAGCTATGACTGGAGATGGAGTAAATGATGCCCCTGCACTCAAGGAAGCCAATATTGGAATTGCTGTAGGAAGTGGTTCTGATTTGGCAAAAGAAGTCGCAGATATGGTTATTTTAAATGATGATTTTGCATCAATTGTTGAAGCTGTAAATGAAGGCCGTGGTATTTTTTCAAATATTAAGAAAGTGATAACTTTCCTGATCGCTGTTAATTTTGATGAAATTTTAATGCTGATGGCTAGTATTGTCATGAAGTTACCTTTACCACTTCTTCCGATTCACTTGCTTTGGCTTAATTTAGCAACAGATACGTTGCCTAGTTTAGCTCTTTCTGTTGATCCATATGCAAAAAATTTGATGAATAAACTACCTTATGATCCTAGAAAAGAAATTACCAAAGGGGTCTTTGGTTTCTCTATTATTGCAGGTGTTCTGGCATTTATAGCTAGTTTTAGTGTCTTCTTAATAGAGCTCTTCTTCTTTGAGTCATCTGTTGCTAGAGCTCAAACAATGACCTTTACTGTGACGGTTCTCTTTGAGTTACTTTTTATCTTTGTTGTTAGAACAAACAAGCGTCTTAAAGACTCTAAACCATTCTCAAACCGTTGGTTATTAGCTGCTGTAGGTATTGGTATCACATTACAGATGTTGGCTGTTTATGGACCATATGCTGACAGAATCTTTAAGACAGTGCCATTGAGCCCATTTGATTTTGTAATGATGTTGCCTTTCGCTTTCTTTGGAATATTTGTTTTTGAGATTATCCGTTTTTGTGAATGCACCTTTTTTGGTAAAAAGATTGATAAAAGTGCGTTACAATCACATTAATGAAAAATAAGGATTTTGTTTCTGTATTACAAAGACAAGCTAAGGAGCAGTCTAGGTTGCATGAAGAAAGGCTATTACCAAAGAATGTTGATTGGCTAACTTCAATGATTGGTAATTATCCTTGGCAGTTTATTCTTGTTTTGTCTGTGATTGGGGCGTTAGTGTGGCAGGTGTTTTTTTAAAGCTTAATCTCTTCAAAAATAAACTCATCTAAGTCTCCATCTAGTGTTCCAGCAGTATCACTTGTTTCTATACCTGTTCTAGTATCTTTGACTAAATGATATGGGTGAAGAACATAGTTTCTAATTTGATTACCCCAGCTGGCATTTGTATGACCACCTTTTTCTTTGGCTATCTCTGCTTGTTGTTTTTCTTCTTCAATAAGCGCCAATTTAGCTTTAAGAACCTTTAATGCTTTATCTCTATTTTGTGATTGTTTTCTCTCTTCTCTGCATTTCACTACTATGCCTGTTGGCTTATGAGTTAACTCTACTGCACTACTAGTTTTGTTTACACTCTGTCCTCCTGCTCCACCGGCTCTAGTAAAGTTCCACTCTAAGTCACTATCTTTAAGATCAATGGTGCTGTCATCTTCAATGATAGGTAGGACTTCTACTAAGGCAAAAGAGGTTTGTCTAAGGTTGTCTGCATTGAATGGAGATTGTCTGACTAATCTATGGGTTCCTGCTTCTTTTTTTAAATAGCCATAGGCATATGGTGCATTAACTTCATAACTAGCTTCTTTGATACCAGCTGTTTCTCCATTAACTTGACTACTGAGAAGATGTTTCCAAGACTTTCTTTCAAAATATCTAGAGTACATTCTAGAGAGCATTGAAGCCCAATCCATGGCTTCAGTTCCGCCTTGTCCAGGATGAATTGAGATAATGGCACCTAAGTGGTCATAGTTTCCATTGAGGAACTGGTTTAGTTCTAATTGTTTGAGTAACTTGGTAAATTTTCTAACTTCTGACTTTAACTCTTCTTCCATCTCGGGTGCTTCTGTTTGAGATTCTTCAATTAGTTCAACTAATGCTTCAACATTTTCTTTTGCGGTTTGAGTTTCTTCAATTTGTTTAATTTTTTCTTTCCTAATGCTAATTTCCTGCATGACAGTTTGGGCTGAACTAGATTGCCAAAAGTCTGGGACAAAAGTTTGTTTTTCTAAATCATCATATTCTGCTTTGATAATATCTAAATTGATATCTGCAAGAAGTTGATCAGATTTTTTAGTTAGTGCGGATATTTCATCACGTGTGGCTTGGGTCATGCTGGTATTATAGCTGATCTTTTTTTGGAATGAATTTTAGACTAATACTATTGACACAATGTCTAGTATCAGTAGGAGTGAAGTTTTCTCCAATAAAGACATGACCAAGGTGAGCAGAACAGTTATTACAAATAATTTCTGTTCTTTGTCCATCCTTATCGGGAACATGTTTGATGGCTCCTTTAATTTCTTGATCAAAGCTAGGCCAGCCACAGTGGGCATCAAATTTACTATCTGAGGTGTATAAAGGAGTTTCACATCTTTTACAAACATATGTACCATCTTCATAGTGAGTATCATATTCTCCTGTGAAAGGAATTTCTTGACCTTTGTCTACGATAACTTTTTCTTCTTCTTTTGTAAGGCTATTTAATTTCATTTATTTAAGTTTATCATTTACAGATACAAATATTTAAAAAGTAATAATTTCATCTTGCTCTAAAACAATGTTTTTACTCTTCCCCATGTAATTAATTTGATATGGAGTTGGTTGTATCCCTGATTGTTTTTGAATTTGAAGTTTGCAACTTTTTTCAACACAGATTGTTTGATAGTTAAGAGTAATATTTAAAGTTTTAGATTGTCCTGATTCTAATGGAATGAGAAAGCCGACCTGTTTAAAATCTTTTCCCTTTGAGTTTGTAATGAGATCTTCATAGAATGATATTTTTTCTTCACCATATCTTACTTCTTTGACAGTTACCATTGGGTTAACAATGATTCTTTGATAGTTAATGTAATCAAGTAAACTTTCTGAACCATCATTATGAAACTTTACTTCTAAATCTGTTCTATTTTGTCCTAAGTTGATTTTAACTTCCCTAGTTATTTTTTTATTTGCTTTGTTTATTCCGACATTTGTTTCTAGGAGATAAAGATAAAAATCACTTTGATCTTGGTACTCTATTTCTCCTGCTACATTATATTTTACAAAGATGTCTTGAAGTTGTGGATGCCATGAGAATAATTGTAGGTCTTTATGTTGTAAACCCCTTAATAATGTTTCGATTATTTCAGTTTGTTGTTGTGAATTAAGTTTTGTTAGTTCAATTTTTAGATTATTAAATAATGAAGTAAGAAAATTAGCTTTTTGTTTACTACCAGCAAAGAAGGCATTTCTATCTGCCCTTGCCAAGGCAGTTAAATTGTCTGAAGTGACTGTCAGACCATAGTCAGGAAGATAAATATCTCCGACTATTTTTAGTATTTTTTCAATTTGGTCAACATTAACAGTGATGATACTGTCGATTTTCCTCTCATCGCCAAAGGCAAAGTAACTAGAAATTATTTTTGCAGAGGTAGGGAAATCAGGATGCCAATTAGAATCAGGTAGTCTTAATCCCTGTCCTCCACTTAGGTATTCTTTAGCTCCTGGTGGAGCATCAACAAATCCAGTAAATTGTCCATCTGGCTCATAAATATCTTGAATTGTAATATTTGTTACTTTCCCTTCATTTAAATCAATTCTGGCATATGAACCCATAAAGCCACCACTAGCTCTGAGTTCTTCTGTATTTTGGAGTAAAATCAAAAAAGTATGAGGGTCTTTATTAATGGTTTTTAAACTATTGATAATCTGATCTGTAATTTTAAGGGTTTGGTTTATCTTATTTGTGATTGATAAATTTTTTAAAATAAAAGAAGAATTTAAATGATTATTTAGTTCGATTACTTCATTATTAATATCTACCAGTTGTTCTTCTAATACAATTAAATTGGCCTGAGGTATAGTTGGATCAAGCATATTTTTTCCAATGTATTGTACATTTTCTTCAAATTGTTCAAGCTTTGAAATTAGAGATAATGACTTAGTCCATGCTTCTAATGTGTCACTTTGATGAAGAGTAGATTGTGAAATTATTGTTGGAAATAAAATAGCTTTTTGTGAACTAATTTTAGCTTTAGAGAAGTCATTCTGGATTAAAAAGTCATAAGTCTTTTTTGTTTGAATTGTTGAGTAAATAAAAGAGAAAATAAAAATAACTATTAGAAACAAAAATAAGATTAATATACTTTTTTTGTAATTTATCTTAGATAGTAGAGGCAGTCCTGATCGATGCATTCAATAAGTTGGTAATATTGGGATGAGAAGTTTTTATAACTTGAGTTCTCTGATCCTTTTAGTAATACTAATTCTACCTTGGAATCTTTAAGATGTTTAACTACTTCTTTATCATCTAAATTGTTAGAAATAGTATGCCAAAGGGTTTCCCTTTCAGGTGGAGCAAAACCACTAAAACCGTTATAAAGATTCTTTTGATGATAGCTTTGATATAAGAGCCGGTCTGCTTCCTTATAATAGTCATCATATTGACTCCAAACATACGTAGGAAACTCAGCTAAAATTCTCTCTGGTCTGTTTTTAATTATTTGGTAGATAGGAGGAAGCTTAGTATTTACAGCTAGTAATTCTAATGAAGGAACTTGAGTAAACCACAATAAAAAAGTAGTCAGAACTATTAATAAATTGATAAAAATATTTTTATTTTTTTGATTCAACCCAACATTATTTACTAAATATCCAATGGTAAGAGACAAGCCAAAGGCAAAAATAACAATCCATCTTGAACTAGCTCTAAATGCTTTAAATCCAGGAACTATGTAATAGAAAAATAAGTATGGTAATGGGAGCGGTAAATTAAATATTTTGAAAGTTTCTCCACTCACTTTAATGACAGGTCCTAGCATTAGGGTGGCACCCAGAATAGTAAAGGAGATAAAGAGCCAAAAGTATTCTGGTAATATTCTTTTTTTATTTGCTGATTTATTATTTTTGTTTGTTTTTATATTTATAAAAAAAAGTATCACCAATAAAGTAATGTAAAAAAGCATTTCTGTTGTAAAAAAGATATTTAAAGAATGAGCAAAATGGGCGCTGTCTCTGATTGTTCTGGTGTAATTAAATTGAGAGCTGACTTTGAAGTATGGAAGATAAAAAAAACTAGTTAATAATCCTATCCCTAAAGTATAAGTTGAGATAATAAATTTATTTTTCCAAAGAGTAAGTCTAATTTTCTTATTAAATAAACTAACTAAGCTCATCATCACAATAAATAATCCAGACATTGGTGAGTTGAGAATTTGATAAAGAGCCGCAAGACTGGTTAGTGTTAAGTATTTTAACTTCTGAGTATTTATAAACTTTAATAAAAAGAGAAAGAAAAAGGGAATTCCTGCTATTAAGAAAGATTGAAGATGGACAATATATGCAAAGTGCATACTAGAAAATGCAAAGATGACGGCAGAAAGTGTCGCAACTTTTTTAGATTTAAATAGATAATGCCCTAACAAGTATTGACCCCAGAAAACAAATAGACTACCTATAAATAAATGAAAATTATGGTTAATGATGAGCCACTGTAAATAATTTCTATTAAGGATAGTTTGATTATCAATTAAAGATGAAGTGGTTTTCTCTATTAAAACTAATGGTAAATTTAACAGAGCTGTTGAAAAGAATAGATCAGAATAGCCAATTGTATTCTGATAAGGATGGAAAAATGGTGGGTTAAAAAAGTTTTGTCCAGAAATTAAAGATTGGCTGCCCCAATTAATTAACCAAGAAATAAGTACCCCATCTTGTCTGGAAGTTAGGTGAGTTGAAAACTTATTAAGTAAAGGAAAAGTAAAAAAAACTGTGAGAACTAATCCTATTAAAAGTCCCCACAGTTTATTTTTCATTTATTTATGCCCCTGAGGGTATATTTTTTTCTATTGATGAGTGGCAGTAATGATTTTATCTCCTTTTTCAATTTGCATTAAAATATCTAATCCTTCAGATACTTTACCAAAAACAGCATGTTTACCATCTAACCAAGGTGTCGCAAGGTGAGTGATAAAGATTTGGCTTCCACCAGTGTTTGGACCTGAGTTTGCCATTGATAAGATTCCTGGTCCGTCATGCTTTAAAGAATCATTAAATTCATCTTTAATTTTATATCCTGGACCACCAGTACCCCAGAGTTGTTCTGCATTAGGTTGTTTTGTAAGAGGATCACCAACTTGTGCCATAAAATCTGGAATAACTCTATGGAAGATAATGTCATTATAAAATCCTGAGTCAACTAGGTCTAAGAAGTTTGCTGTAGTAAGAGGTACCTCTTCTGTATAAAGATCAATAACGATGTCACCTTTTGTGGTAGAAAAAGTAACTGTTTTTGAGTCAATCTTTTTGAAGTCCTCAATTTCTTTAAATTCATTCATAGTTTTTTGTTTATCCTCTACTTGTGTTGAATCAGTGGCTTGTGACTCTGGAGGGTTGGTTTCTAATCTACTTAATATTGATTCTGAACCTGATTTTATAGTCTGATTGTCATTTTGTGAAGATGTACAGGCAGAAAAAATTAGGCTGGAGAAAATAATTACGGATAATAATCCTAATTGTCTGGTTTTTTTGTTCATATTCATAACTTATTGATGATAACCATTTTTGGCAAGTATTAAATCTTGCTTAGTCTTGAAATTGTCTTCATAATGTAAGTTAAGTAGCTATGAAAATTGGTTCTGTTATTTATCATCTATTCCATCCGCAAAGGTCTAATAATCATAGACCAAGGGTTTTGCACTCTAAAGCATTTTCTTATTTATCTCTTGTCGCATTAGGTTTTGTTGGACTCTTAAATGGTCTGATGTCTGGCTCAAGTAACTTAGGCTATGTTTTAGGATATGCCTCTAGCATTACTCCGTCTCAGGTTGTCGCATTAACTAATGCTGAAAGAGCAAGAGCTGGCTTAGCTCCTCTGACTGTAAATAGTAAGCTAACTAGTGCTGCACTTTCCAAAGGTCAGGATATGTTTAATGATCAATATTGGGCACACATTGCTCCAGATGGTAAAGAGCCATGGAGTTTTATCGGTGAGTCTGGATACACATACAGGGTGGCTGGAGAAAATCTTGCTAGAGACTTTTCAAATAGCACTGACATGATGGGAGCTTGGATGCGTTCACCAACTCATAAAGCCAATATTGTGAATACCAGATATCAAGAAATAGGTATCGCAGTTATTGATGGAGTACTTGGTGGACATGAGACTACCCTTGTTGTTCAGATGTTTGGTACTCCACAACAAGTTGCAGCCGTTGTTACCCCTACTGCACCAAAACCAGAAATAGTGCCTCAAGTAGAGGGTGTGGATGATGTCGTGGTGGAGCCACCTGTAAATGAAGAAAAGTTTTCAACATTTGTCTTAGAAGCTGAAGAATTATCTTTCTATGAGCCATCAGTTCTTTCTAGTGCACTGATTCCACAAGGTGAGTTTATAATTCCACCACTATTCTCTGCCCTTCAATTAACAAAAGCATTTTTCTTAGCAATGATAATTATGATTGTCTTAACTCTAGTTTATGACGCCTTTATTATCGGTCACCGAAATACAACCAGAATGGTTGGTAAAAACTTAGCCCATATTATCTTTTTAGTTGGGGTTAGTTTCTTATTAATTTTCTTTAAAGGAGGTATAGTTGGATGATAGAAGAATTAAAAAGACACCGCTTAGCATACCTAGTTTTATCAGTTGGGATAATGATTTTTATTTTCTTATTTCTTGGGGCATGGCCAAATAAATTGATCCAAAGAATGGTGATAATAGGAATGTCGGTCTTTTATTTTTTGTGGGGAGTTTTGACTCACTTTAAGACAAGGACTATTACCAAAGAAGTCATTTATGAATATGGATCAGTCTCATTTCTTGCCGGCATTATTCTCTTTTTAATCACATTATGACAATCACTATGATATATTAGGGAACCTTATTAATTAGCTTTAAGATATTTTTATGAAAGGTATTATTCTCGCAGGTGGCTCAGGTACAAGACTTAGACCTCTAACCAGGGTTACAAGCAAACAACTTCTTCCGATTTATAACAAACCAATGATTTTCTATCCTTTGGAAACTTTGATGAAAGCTGGAATTAAAGAAATCCTAATCATTGTCGCTCCAGACCATGCTGGAGACTTTTTAAAGCTACTTGGTTCTGGTAAAGAATTTGGCTGTAAGTTTACTTATGAAATTCAAGACAAACCAGAAGGTTTAGCTCAAGCATTTATAATTGGTGAGAATTTTATTGGTGATGATAATGTCACTTTAATCTTAGGAGATAATCTTTACGAGGATGATTTTAAAGACGATATTAGTAATTTTAAATCTGGTGGTAGAGTTTTTGCAAAAAAAGTTAATGATCCAAAGAGGTTTGGTGTTGTCGAATTTGATGATAACCAAAAAGCCATTTCAATTGAAGAAAAACCAGAAAATCCAAAGTCAGATTTTGCTGTAACAGGTCTTTATATTTATGACAACACTGTTGTAGAAAAAGCCAAAGCATTAGACCCTTCCCCAAGAGGAGAATTAGAGATAACCGATCTTAATAATGTATATTTAAAAGAAGGAACTCTTGATGTCGCTTTTGTTGAAGGCAAATGGTTAGATACAGGGACTTTTGAATCTCTTCATGAAGCAATTCTCTTTGCTAGAGAGAGAGAATTAGCTAACAACAACTGATCCAATTTAGGTTAGAATAAAATAAGGATGAAAAAATTAGTATTTTCACTACTAGTATTATTGTTGTTATTTAGCCCTGTAGTTGTAACTGCAGCTTCTCCAATTATTTCTCAAAAAGAATCAATCATTGATGAGATTGCTGAAGTAAGACGTTCATATAAAGGACAATTAGCTGAGTATCGTCAGGCTAATGATCAATTTATCATTGCCAAAGGACAATATGAAAAGCTCAATACTCTTGCCTCACTTGAAGTCGCTGTTCAAGATGTGAGGAAGGTTTTGTCACTTAGAGATCAAGTTCTCCTTTCCTATCTTAAGATTATTGAATTAGAGCTTTTAGAAGCTGATGGAATTAATCTTGAAGAAAAAACAATTGCTCTTGAAGAGACTAAAGATCTTCAAAGAGACTTCTTAGCTCATAAAGATCTTGTTGATAATGCTATTGATAGAGTGGCTGTAAATCAGGTTGCTGATGACTTTGAGTTGCTTTCTCCTAGAATTACTAGTTTAAGTAGTTATGCCTCAGCTCTGCTTCGTGTTGGAAAACTCCAGACCATCTATGATCAATCTTTGACTCTAGTTGAAGCTACTGATCCACGTAACTTAACTGATGAACCATCACTTAAGTTAAATGAAAAGATTAGAGCACATAATGAAATTAAAAACTTAATGACTACACTAGATTTTAATTTAAATTTTGTTTGGGATGAGATCAAAGACTCAAGAATCACTCAGCAACCTTCCGAGACAAATAAACTTAATGCAAGTATCTATGCTAGTCTTGCTCAGGTATTGGCATTTTTAGAAGAAATATTATTAGACAAATGATAGATAATAACGATTCAAACCAGACTCAATTTGCTTCTCAGGAACCTATTATGGAAGGTTTAGCTAGTTATGCAGATCCAGTTATCCCACAGGAGACTCAGCCAAAGAAAAAAAATAGTAAATTAATTCTCATTGGTATCATTGGATTTGTTCTCTTGATTGTATTTGTTTTATTGTTAATCTTAATTAAAGCTATGTCTTCAACCAAAAAGGTTGTTGTAGATGACAATGGAAATATCATTGAAACTATAAATGGTGAGATTGACCCATTACTAAATGAGGTTTATATCTTAGCTGAAGATTTAGAAGAAGGTGATCCTTCTTTAAATACTATTCCCTTCCCTCCTGTTGATATGGAGTTAAGACTTGATCCTCCAAGGAGAAAATAAATTTAAAAAGTTATTTATAATTGATTTTTCAGTCTTTTTATCTTATAATGTTTTTTCTGTTTGTAGAGATGGGACATATCTAATGTCTAGATACAGATATACGAAGAAGAAGATGACTGATGAAGAACTGAGCAACAGGGCAATCTCTGTTGCAGCAGTTACAATGCTTGCAGCACTATTTGCAGTATTCTTATGTTTAATGTTAAGTAGTTTCTGGCCATTTGTGATTGTGTTCATTCTGTTTTCTATCTGGTTTATCTTCTTCCTCCCATAAAATCAAATTAAGGCGGTGTCTAAGCCGCCTTTTTTGTACAAAAAAACCACCTTATGGTGGTCTTTATGGTGGGTGTACTTGGAATCGAACCGAGGACCTCAGTCTTATCAGGACTGCGCTCTAACCAACTGAGCTACACACCCATGAGACATATATTTTATCACATCTAGTGCAAATGCTAAAACCTAGTTTTTAAGGACCTTTTTATAAGCACTATATTGTTTTGTAGGAAGAGAGTGGCGATCAATAAAGCCAAAGCCTGAAAATGGTCCAGGATCCCCTCTCAGAATAAAAGGAGTGACTGCTATGACCCTATCATCAGACCAGATGTGATCAGTAGCATATTGATAGTAGTAGTCAAGCCAACGGCTAGTAAAAGCATTATTTAACCAGCCAGTTTCGGTAATAAATACTTTAAAGTCTTTGTTTATATTTCTTTTTAAATAATCAAGTTCATATTTAAAGCCATGTAGAGAGTTTTGTGCATTCCTTAGTGGTGATGAAATAAACCCTGGATTTGGATATGAGTGGGAATTCCAGTAATCAATATTATCAAATATATCTTTATCTTCTTGAAGCATTTGGCCAATATAGTTAAATGCTTCCATGGTCAAAAAGCCATTTGGAGCAGCAAGGTCCATGCCAGCTGGTAATACTTTATAGTTTTTATCTTCTGTATGTGCCCAGTCTGCAGTAAATTTTAATATTCTTGTGTAGTGAGAAGGATCAAGTTTTCCACCAAATTCACTCTTATGATTTGGTTCATTGAACACAATAATATATTTTTCATCGTGGGGCCATTCAAATTGTGAGAGGAAAGTAATTTGATCAATTATATTTTTCCTAGTGGGAATTGTCCAACTCTTACCATCAAATTCACTGACTAACCTAACAATAGGAATTATTTTTTTTTCTTTTGATTCTTTAAAAAATGTTTCCCAATCTTTTACTCTGGATAGATCGTTAAGAGCGAGTGTAATTGTGACATAAGCGGATTTATCATTATCGGGAATAGATAATAAGCGGTGAGCATCATCAAGTTCCCTTGGGTCTAATATATGGATACCCCCTTTACTTCCAAGTTGAGCAAAAGAAGACGTCACACTGAGTGTAAAAAAGAAAGTGACCAGTAGTAGTCTTATTATTAGTTTCACTATATTTATGCTTTTTGATATACTCCATTTTAAATGAAGAAAATATTTGTTGTTTTTGCCTGGAGCTTACTTTCTGTTGGAGTACTACTTACTAGTGCTGCCACATTGATTGTATATAACCAATATCAACAAAAAGTTACTCAGGATAACTCTATTCTACCTTCCTCTAACTCTGATTCACAGATTGCAATATTAGATAATAATGGTGAGGTCAAAGGAGTTGAAGCAGTCATAGAGACACAAGATGCTAGAGAGATTATTGTAGCAAATTTCTTAGAAAGACATAATTCTCCAATGAAGCCATATGAATTTTATGGTGCAAGATTAGTTGAGATAGCCGACAAGAATGGTTTAGATTTTAGGCTAATGCCAGCTATTTCGATGCAAGAGAGTAACTTGTGTAAAAATACAAATCCAGGTGCACCCCATAATTGTCTTGGTTTTGGGATACATAAGCGAGGAACATTAGATTTTGATACATATGAAGCTGGATTTGAACGTGCAGCAAGAGAAATTAAGGAGAGATATGTTGATATTGGTTTAGAAACCCCAGAACAAATAATGAGAAAATATACACCAAGTAGCAATGGAAGTTGGGCTGAGTCAGTTAAACAATGGATGGCTGAAATGCGTTACGATGATCGAGACAAAGGTAGAACATTAAAGACAAATGATAATGTTCTTGAGTTAGCTCGTCCTTCTACCCCAGCTGCAGAAATTACCCAAGAATAAACATTAGGCCGATATAGTTAATTACAGTTTGACATATTTACTGCGTATTGCTATAATACGGTTATCTAAGAAGGTTTTTCCCTCACCGGGAGTTTCGTTCTTAGCCAAAAGAGTCTCACTATTAGGTGGGATTTTTTTGTGGTCTCTTGATATAATACATATCTAGATTCACTTCAAATGCCGAAGTGGCGGAATTGGTAGACGCGCACGACTTAGAATCGTGTGAGGTAACTCATGGAGGTTCAAGTCCTCTCTTCGGCACAATTATTTATTTTTCCCTTTTTTATTTTCCTGCTTTTTTAATGATATCTATTTCAGGTAGAATAATTTCATGCCTGAAAATCAAGTAGTTACTCCAGCTGCATCTGTCCCTTCTATTGAAGAGATGAATAATCAAGTCGCACAGGTTCCTCAATCAGAGGCTCCGCCAGCAATTGATGCACAAACTCAACAAGCATCACAGGCACAACCAACTATAGACCAACAAGCTGCTAGCAATGGTATTTCTTTGGCTAATACACCAGAGACTGATGAGCCTGTTAGTGAAGTTAAGACTCAAGTAGTCGACTCAATGGCTAAAGTAAGGAGATGGTCTGTTAAGGGAATTGGTATTGCTCTAACTTTGCAAGGTCTCCATGGTATCTATAAGTCAGTTATTTTTATTCTTGTTGAGTATCCAATTTTAGAACAACAATTAGTAGCTCATCAAGTAACTCAAGATCAAGTTAATGATTTTGGTGTTAAAGCGATTATGATGGTTATCTCTACTGTTCTTAGTATGTTCTTTGCGATGAAGCTAACTTTCCTAAAGACAAAGGCGGCTAAGACACTCAGTACTATCATTGGTATCCTCCTCTTTATTGGTAATGCAATGATCCATGACTATTTTGCCTCATTAAATAGTAGTCAAATTATGGTGGACTTCATTATTTCAATAATGGCAAAGATTCAAGGTGCTCCTGAAGAAGTTATAGAAAACACGCCATTTTTGGAGGAAACTATTGAAGGCACAATCGACACTGTATGGTATAAATAGTTCTTGTGAAAGAGATAATTTATAAAGCTAATCCTCGTTCAAAATCAATTAAAATTAGAATTGATTCTCATGGAAATGTAATCGTTTCATATCCTAAATGGACCCCTAAATTTGTTGTCAAAAAATTTGTAGATGCTCAAAAAGGTTGGATAGACTCTCATTTAGAAAAGATTAAACAAAAACTTAGTTTAAGTAGTGATGAAAACTCAATCAATATTTTTGGTAAAAAGTATCAGAAA
>JAOUMD010000039.1 GCA_029881675.1 Minisyncoccota bacterium
AGTCCGTTTTCGATTACAGTTTTTAAGAATGGGTTTACTAATTTATCTTCAATGGCAAAAGTCCAATAAATATTTGTCCTTTTATCTCTATCAGTATCTTTATATGTCCATGTAATCTTATCTAAATCACTGGGGATTTTATTTTGAAGTTCGATTTTTATTTTTTTCTTATCTACTAGTTCTTCTTTTTTAAATTCTATGAGGTGGTAGTGAGAAGTATCATGACCAGTGATAAGCTTTATTTTTGAGTCATCAATTCTGTTCTTAAGATCCTTAATGTTTTTTACCTCAGTAAAACCTTGGTCTGTAATTAAATAGACATAGTTTTTCCCGACTAGAACTAATGGATTCTTTAAATTGATCATTATGGTTTGTTATTATGATACTTCAGATAATCTTCACTTGTGAAGAGCAAGTATTTTTAGAGCTCCTGCCAGCTTACTATATTAATACTTCCATCAATCCTTTTGACTGTCAGTCTGACAGATTTAGTATATGTAGGAGGCCCAGAGATATTTGATGTAATATCTATAGTTTTATTTCCTCCTGTTCCAGAGATTGAGATGATACAACTTCCAGCAGTCATATTTAGAGTCCCTCCTGAATAACTAGCAACATTTCTAAGTCTAATTAAGGCTTCTTCTGCACAACTTTTTGTCATTGCTAGGGTTTCTTGATTCTTACTAATAGAAAGAGATCCTTGAGCATGATCTATTCCCATTAGGGCAACAGAAGTAGCGATAGCAAGAGTTACAGCAGAGATAACAATTAAACTAGTAAAAGCCACAAAGCCTTGCTGGGACTTTCTTTTTGCTAGTAGTTTATTTTTTATTACTCTCATTATTATTTACTTTTTTTATCAATTTATTTTTTATATACAACAACAGGTGTCAGCATTTGCTCCTCCAGTACAATATATATTTCCACCAGATTCATGTATTTCACCATTTTGACTACAAGATGCTGGATTTTTTCTACAGGTACCACTGCTGTACGCTGGTAGACTTGCACAATACTCAGTACATGAAGTAACTGGCGGTGGTGTTGGTGTAGGCGTTGGAGTCGGTGTGGGTGTTGGTGTTGGTGTTGGTGTAGGCGTTGGGGTTGGCGTTGGACCTGGCCCTGCTGGAATATATATTTCTGTTTTGTGACTAGAACCATCTGCCAAAATTAAGTTCATAAACAAGCTACCATTGTCCATCGCAGAGTCGAACTGAAGATATGTTAAGTCAATGAGTCCATTTGCTGGGGGTAAGGTATAGTCAGTTATATCAACGGTGGAGCCAGGTCCAGCTGTGCCAGACCATTCTTTTGTACCAGCATCTATTTGAACATCAGTTAAGTTTTCAGTACCAGTTAGATTTACCCAGTTAACATAAATTTTATCAATGATTATGTTTTCAAGGCTAGTATTTTCTAAGGTAATACCCTGAACCTGATTATTAGCAGCTAAGGAAATGTTAGATAAGTCAACGAGAATTTTTCTAGAATGATTAAATGTCCCATTAAGTTCTACTGACTGACTAATAGTGCTACTAGCAACAAATTGTTCTGATGTTCCTGTACTGGCTTGTTCAACTGTCAGATCAACCTCAATCCCTTTACTATCTGTATTTGCTGAAGAAGTATTTACAAAGGTAGCACTAGTGACTCTAGTTTGATTACTTGTTAAAGCATATGGTCCTGCTCCATTAGGGCTAATTTCTAGAGTAGTCCCATTGAGGCCAATTGTAGTTGTTGTTCCACCCATATCTAAGACAATCTGAGATGCACTAATTGAAGTTATGTCTTCTGCTTGTCTAATTTCATACGCAATTCTGAGCATGGCTGCGCTCGCACTTTGGTTTACTATTCTTTGTGAATATGCTTTTTCTCTACTATAAATCACATCCCAAGAGAAGCGAATTGCCCCAGAAAGAAAAATTGTGACAAGAGAAATATAAAGGAGTAACTCAATAAGAGTAAAACCTCCTTGTTTTTCTTTGGCTAGTTTTTTAAATCTTTTAAATATCACTTTTTTTATTAATTTATTCACTATTTTTATATCGCACAACAACAAGTGTCAGCACTTGGTCCTCCTACACACCAAGAATCTCCTCCTGCCTCATGTGTTTGACTATTTAGATTACAGGCATTTGGATTAGCCCTACATGTACCACTACTATATGCAGGTAGACTTGCACAGTATGTTGTACAAGAATCAACAGGAACTGGAGATGGAGTAGGCGTTGGAGTAGGGGTAACAGTTGGAGTTGGTGTTGGAGTCGGAGTAGGTGGTGTAACACCACCACCAGGACTAGTACTCTTTTGCCAGTTAGTTAGGTATAGTTCTTTTTGAATAGAGTTACTTCTGGTTGGGGTAAAGTTCCAATTGATGGTACTAGTGATAAGCTTGGTTTCAACATCCACCGTACCACCACTAGCAATAATATCTCCATTGCCATCCCGCTCTACATCACTGATGGTAATAGTTCTAGTGAATTTACCACTTGGATCAGAATCTGGAGTTCCACTTAATGACCAGACTCCAGCTGTTTGAGTAAGGCCATAAGTTCCGTTACTTAGGTTGGTCCAGTTTTGATTTCTAATACTTTCAATAGCTTCAACCCCTTCTATAGCCAGAAAGTCTGCTTGAGCTCTTTCAGAACCTAATCTACTGGTAGAAAAGGATCCAAGAATTGTAGCCATAGAACTAGAAGCCATGATAATAAAAATGGCAGTAGCGATAATGATCTCAATCACAGACAGACCAGCTTGTTGTTTTGTTTTATTAATTAACATCAATGTTTCCGACTAGATTTACATTAACGGTATTTGATTCATTTAAATTGCTATTAACAGTGATTGAAGTAGCACTAGTTAAATTTCCACTATGCTGGGCAAATATAATTTCATTACTACTAATAGTGATGCTATTTGGGGTATCAAAACTTCTATCAAAAGCAGTATCTCTGGTGGCATAACTAGTTCCTTTAAAAACGGTAATTTGGTGTGCAGAAGTATTGACGCCCCAAGGACTATTTTCTTTATTGGTCATGCTGTTAATTTTAGCTGTATAGAGTTGTGAGACTAGATTATCTTTACCATCTCTAAAATAATTTCTGACCAGAAAATTTGAAGCGATAGGGACACTGGCAGCACTTAAAATTGTGGTAATAGAAATGACAAGCAATAACTCGATGATAGTGATCCCTCGGTTTGTTATCTTGTCTTTCATAACTATATTACCTACGAATAGAGCCTGTTAGTTCATAAATTGGACTAATGATGGCAAAGGCAACAAAGGCAACAACTAGCCCAATTCCTAAAAGCATAATTGGTTCCAAGACAGTGGTTAGACTCTTGCTAATATTATCAATCTCATCTTCATAGAAATCTCCAAGGTAAATAAGTGTCTCATCAAGTTTACCTGTCTTTTCTCCAACTCCTACCATTTTTGAAATTAAAGTAGGGAACTCAGGATACTTCTTATCTTCTAAGATATCGCTAATGTTTTTGCCTTTTTTAAGATTGGCACTAAGCTCCATGACATGAATGTTAAATTGCAGGTTAGATAAAGTATTTGCGGTTACTTCTAGACTTCTGTTAATTGGTAACCCGGCTTGAATTAATACACCAAAATTTCTGGTAAATCTGGCTAATTGCCCATACTTTATCATGGTACCAAACAGAGGTATCTTAAGTAAGAATTTATCCCAATGTATTTTGATTGGTCTGAGTTGGACAAAAAGAGAAGTTAGGAAAAAGAGAGCTATGAGTGATCCCATGATCATAACTCCATAGCTTTTCATAGTATTGGCAATCAGAAGAAGGATTCTAGTCGCAAGCGGTAGTTCAAAATCAAAAGCATCAAAGAATCCTACTAATTGAGGAAGAACAAAAAGAGAAATATATCCACCCATAACAGTAGTAGCAAAGAAAACTAATCCAGGATACATCATCGCTCCTTGAATTTTTTGTTTTAGCGCATAATCTTTACCGAGCTGTTTTGATAGAAAAACCAAGCTTTCTTCCAAAGTACCTGACTCTTCACCAACTTTAATTAAGCTGACATAAAAGTCATCAAAGATATGTGGATATTCACCAAGAGCTTTTGCCAGAGTTTCGCCATTTTTGACTTTGTCATAAACTTCGCCTAATACTTTTTTCATCACGCCATTTTTACCCTGCTCAGTTAGGCTTTCCATTGCCTCACCAATTGGTATTCCTGCTTTAATCATTGTAGAGAGATGTTTAGTGAAGAAAAGTTTTTCTTGAAAACTAACGTTTTGAGTAAACTTGGTGAGGGCAGATGGAGTTTTCATATTAATCAAATTCTTGAGTAACTCTAATAATTTCTTCAATTGTAGTGACACCTTGCTTTACTTTTTCCAGACCATCTTGGGCCATTGTATTCATGCCATTCTTAATGGCAATGTCTCTAATGGTAGAAGCATCTTTCTTTTCGACAATAGCCTGACGGATATCATCATCAATTGTAAGTACTTCATAAATACCTACTCTACCTTCGTAACCAGTCCCATTACAGATGTCACAGCCCTGTCCCTTATATACTCTAATTGTTTTTTTATCGCCAAAAGCATTGCTGATAAAGTCTTTGTCAAAAGAGTTACTTAATGAGCTAGTATCTATTTCTTCACTACCTCTACATTTAAGGTGGATTTTTCTGACAAGTCTTTGGGCAATGACAACATTGATCGTACTTGAGATAAGGAATGGCTCGATGCCCATGTCAGTCAAACGAGGCATGGTGGTAGTACTATCATTTGTATGCAGGGTAGAAAGCACCAAGTGACCAGTCATAGCTGCATTGACTGCTATCTCAGCTGTCTCTTCATCACGAATTTCTCCAACAAGAATAATATCTGGATCTTGTCTAACAATGCTACGTAGGCCTTTAGCAAAAGTTAGTTCTGTTTTTTTATTAACTTGAATCTGAGTAATTCCTTCAATATCGTACTCAACAGGATCTTCAATTGTAGAAATATTGACCTCACGACTGTTGAGAAGCTTGAGGATGGTATACATCGTAGTTGTCTTACCAGAACCAGTTGGTCCAGTAGCAAGAATCATGCCATGAGGTTTTTTGTAAGCATGTTGGACTTTTTCTAAATCTGCACTTGAAAGTCCTAGGTCTTCTAATGAAAGCTGTCGGCTTGATTCAGAAAGTAAACGCATCACAATTTTTTCTCCATCAGTAGAAGGGACAATAGAAACTCTTAGATCAAGTTTTTGAGTAGAGAAATTACTGTTTTCTGGAGCAGACCATTGAATTTTTCCGTCTTGAGCAGCTTGATGTTCATCAGTTCTAAGATTAGAAAGAACTTTTATTCTCGTCACAATTCTTGGATGAATTTCTTCAGGTAGTCTGACAATATCTGTCATCATGCCATCAATTCTAAATCTGATCAGAGAGATATCTTCAAGTGGTTCGATATGGATATCAGAGGCTTTTTTTTGATCAGCATAGCCAATGATAGTATCAACTATTTTTATAATAGGGGGCTCTACTTTTGCATTACTTTTTGCATTGGCAACATTTTCTTCAATAATATTTGTAAACATAGCTCCAGCGTCTTTGTGGTAGAGGAGGAGTGCTTCTGAAACATTTTTTTTAGTGGCGTAATGAAGTTTGATTTTTTTATTAGTTTTCTTACTTAAAGCATCAATGACGATGATATCTTCTGGGTGAGCAGTGGCAACCTTAATTTCCTCTTTATTTTGATCAAAGATAATAACTTGATTGTATCGTGCAAAATCTTCTGTTAAAAAATTCAAGTTTTCATCTAGGATATTTGTTTCTGATAAATCAATTAGAGGAAGATTAATTAAGTTGGAAATAATTTGACCTAAGTTTTGGTCAGGGACAAGCCCTTCTTGTAGAATCAGAGTAGCTAGATCATCTTTACTTTTTTGAGAATTTTTATATAAATTATCAAGTACCTTCTTGGGAATTAACTCAAGATCTAACAGTTCCTGGTAGAGGTCTTTATCTGTATATGAATACATAATTTAATCTTAGCATAAATAGAGCTGTTGAAAGAGGTTTCTTTATTAGGATATACTTAATTCTGAGCACTAATATCTAATGTCTCAATTGTTTTATGTTTAATAGATTTAAAAACTATGCTAAAGAAGGGAATTTTATTGTTCCTTTACTTTCCATACTAAGATTTGTTTTGGTTATTTTAGTGGTTGGTTTTTCATATGGTGTCTATCAACAGCAAAGAACTTCTGAAGTTGATCAATATAGATATTTGGAAGAAGAGAGACTTGCTTTTTTGAAGTCAAATATGGAAGATATTTCTGATCTAGTTGCTGGTGACTTGGAATTGGCAAAGAGCCATCATGAGTTTCTTGATTATTTATTAGAAAAAGCAGAACAGGGTGAAGATCATCGAGAGAACCTTATTGAAGAGTTACAGGTCCTTTCTAGCCAAAGGAAGATTTATGATCAAATTCGTTTTATTGATGTTAATGGAAATGAAGACATCAGAATCAATTATAGAGCAGGATTGACATATTCCACTCCTGAAGAAGAATTGCAAAATAAGAGTGATCGTTACTATTTTCAAGAAACTATAAAATTAAGTGATGGAGAAGTTTATATTTCTCCTTTGGATCTTAATATTGAAGGTGGAGAGATTGAACAACCTCTGAAGCCAATGATTAGAATTTCTACCCCAATTTTTATTGAAGGAGAGCTAAAAGGTATTTTAATTTTAAATTATTTAGCACAGGAGTTACTAGATAGCTTGTCAAATAACATTAATTTAGAAGGAGAGGAAGTTTTCTTAATTAATCAAGATGGTTATTGGCTTCAAGGCCCATCTAAAGAGGATGAGTGGGGTTTTATGTATGATGACTCATCAAAAACTATCTTTAACTGGGATAATACTTTTGATTCTTCTATTTTAGAGGAAAATAAACATCAAGGACTTCATGCAGATGGTCTTTTTACCACTGCTACCGTAAAACCTTTTGATCAGTTAGATTATCAATGGAAGCTTGTTTCTTTTTTACCAAATGTATCTTTATATAAGGAGTCAGAAAAGTTACTTAATTATTTAATAATAACTAATATTGTTATTGTCTCACTATTAATTACAGCTAGCTCTGTTTTAATTTTTGCATTTAAAAAGAGGATAGCTGCAGATAAGATTATTACAAAATTAAATGATACCCTTAAAATTATTACAAAAGTATTAAGACATGATCTTGCAAATGATTTTACTCATATTAAATTTTCTTTAGAACTGTTCAGAGAAAATAATAAAGAAAAAGAATTTCTTAAAGAAGTTGATTTTGCAACAGAGCATGGAATTTCTATTATTGGTCAAATGAAAGAAATAGAAGGAATGGTGTCACAGGGTGCTAAGTTGAAGAAGTTTGAGGTGCAGAAAACTATTAAAAAATTGTTTGAAAAATATTCTATAGAATTTAAGATTCAAGGAGATGCCATTATAAAAGTTGATGATGGGATAAACTCAGTTTTTGATAATATTATTTCAAATGCAGTTAGACATGGTAAAACTGATAGGATGGATATTAAAATTACTCAAGGTAAGAAAAAAGTTATAGTCAAGTTTGCAGATTTTGGAAAAGGTGTCCCAGATGAAATAAAAAAATTCATTTTTGATGAAGGCTTTAAGCATGGAAAGACTGGAAATACAGGATTAGGTTTATATATAGTTGCCAAAACAGTAGAGCGTTATGGAGGTAAGATTTGGGTTGAAGATAATAAACCAAAAGGAGCTGTTTTCGTTTTAGAATTTCCAATTACAAATTAATAAAATACTAATAAAAGAATGCCAAAACAAAAAAAGATAAC
>JAOUMD010000016.1 GCA_029881675.1 Minisyncoccota bacterium
GATGAGCGATGGTGAACAACAGGAGGGCCAAACAATGGAGGCACTTCTCTATGCTGGTTCTAATCATATTGATAATTTAACTATTCTAATAGATAGAAATAATATTCAACTAAGTGGTAACACCAAAGATATTTTACCCCTAGGAAACTTTAGGCAAAGAATTAGACATTTTGGTTGGCATGTAATTGAAGTAGATGGAAATAATACTGAAGAGATTACTAACGCCTGTCAAATAGCTAAAAATATCAAATTTAGACCAACAGCCATTATTTGCCATACTATTCCTGGTAAAGGAGTTTCATTTATGGAAAATGATTATACATGGCATGGCAAAAAACTTTCTCAAGAAGATTATCAAAAAGCAATTAATGAATTAACAAAAAAAATATAATTTATACTAATCATGAACGATGAATTAAAAACTACTAGAGATGGATTTGGGGAAGGTCTACTTCAGGCAGGCAAAGATAATGATCAAGTTGTAGTTGTTAATGCAGACTTAGAAGAATCTACTAGAGTTCATTTATTTAAGAAGGAATTCCCAAACAGATTTTTTCAAGCCGGAGTAGCAGAACAAAATATGATGGGCATTAGTGCTGGCTTAGCACTAGGAGGGAAAATTCCTTTTGCCACTAGTTTCGCTATCTTCTCCCCTGGACTAAATTGGGAACAGATTAGAATTGCAACAATTTCAAAACTGAATATTAAGATTGCCAGTACTCATGCAGGACTTTCTAACGGTCCTGATGGAGTAACTCACCAAGCTCTAGAAGATATTGCCATGATGAGAGTACTGCCAGATATGACAGTAGTTGTACCTTCAGATTTTAACCAAGCAAAGTTAGCCACACAATTAATTGCACAAGTTAAAGGACCTTGCTACTTAAGGTTATCTAAGACACCTACTCCTATTTTAAAAACAGATCAACCATTTGAAATTGGTAAAGCTCAAATTATAAAAACAGGCACTGATCTCACGATTATCGCTACTGGAAACATGATTCATCAAGCAGTTGAAGCTACAAGTCAACTTGAAGAACAGGGGCTTAGTGTTGGCCTTATCAATATGCATACAATTAAACCATTAGATAAAAAGGCTATCTTAAATGCAGCTCAAAATTCTAAAGATATAGTTACTATTGAAGAACATCAAATTGCAGGAGGACTTGGTTCTGTAATTAGTGAATATCTTAGTTCTGCTCATCCAATAAGGATTGTCAGAATAGGAATCAAAGATCGTTTTGGTCAATCAGGAACAATAGAAGAATTATATGCTGAATATAACCTAGATGTAGCAAGTATCGTAAAAAAAATTTCTCAATCAATAAATGAAGAAATAATTTAATTGCTGCTTAAAGCTTACACTTACTTTTTTGAATAAAGAAAAAAGAATCTAACAAATAGATATAAAAGTAATCCTTGCCATAACCAAGCATAAAGAATAACTACTTTTGATATGAATGGCAACCAATCACAAAGAAACAGTCCTGATTGACTACAAGAAAAAAAGTTTCTTACAAAAGGTACTATCAAGTTTTTCCAAAATATAATTATTCCAAATAATGTCGCTACTGGTAAAAGCGCCATCCATGAATAAACCCTATCATGAACTACAGTCTGCATTGTTTGATAAGGGTGCAACAAAAAACCCAAGGTTATCTGACCAAGAGAATAGAAGATAGAAATAATAGCTTTAGATTTATCAACTTTCATACTATAAATATCATTTTAACATGAGCTATACTAAAAGAACTGGTAGTAAGTATATTTTTATATGAAGAAAAAAATTATTAAATCAACATTATTTGCATTCTTAGCCATTCTAATGGTAGCTCCCCAAGCTTTAGCTCTAGAAATCTTCGTTGATGACTATGGAACTGTAAGATTCTATCAAGGAAGTGTACTAGGTAGGGATGATGACAGTGAAGAAGATCGAGACGATGATCATGAAGAAGATAAGGATGATGATAAAGAAGATGACCATGATGATGACAATGATGATGATGATGATGATGATGATCACGAACGTGAAAGAGAAAGAGAAAGAATTGAAATTAGGCAATCAGCACCATTGAAAACCCTCTACTCTTCATCAAAAAAAGAGATTAAATTTAAATCAGAAGATGATGGAAGGTATAAAATAGAAGTTCAGGATGGAGATAATAAATACAAAATTGAACGTCGTTCGACAGATCCATCTAAATTCACAAAAAAAGAAGCAATAGAAGCACAATCAATTGACTTTAGTTTTCCAACAGATGCTAAATCAAGCAGATCTACTGAAGATAGAGTTGATTACTTTAAAGATAAGTACTCTCAAAGAACAGAAGTACAAAGCCTAGATGAAGAAGATAGAGAAAAAGCTATTGAAAAACGTCAAGAGGATTATAAAAAATATTTAGAAAAACTTCAGGAAGAAAGAAAAGACAAAGCCCAAGAGCGTGTAGAGATTAGAAGTAGATTTGGCGAAGGACAAGAAGGAGAATTTGAAATTAAATCAGGAAAATCTAAAGCTAAATTAAAAGGGGCTGACTTTTCTTACGATACAGAAACTGGAGAAGTCATTGTTACTACTCCTTCTGGACAAGAGCACTTCTTGCAACACCTTCCAGATCAAGCAATTGATAGGATGACAGAAAATGGTTTCTTTGTAGATGATAATCAAGAAATAGAAATTGAAACTACTGAAGATGGCCAAGTAAAATATAAATCTAATGCTAAAAAGAGTAAAAGATTTTTAGGTCTCTTTAATAGACAAGTTGAAACAGAAGTTGTTCTAGATGATTTAACTGGAGAAATTGTTGAAACTGAAGCTCCAGCAACTGGACTTTCTAGTTTATTAAACTTTTTGTCATTCTAAGAAAAGACCAATATTAGTTTAAAAACTACGTAAAAGCAGGGTTAACACCCTGCTTTTTTAATTTAATTAAATTTAACAAACTAAATATTTTATACAAAAAGTAATCATTTCCACCAGGCTTGCTTGACTAGAAAATACCATTTGCAGTATGAAAAAAAATAGATTATAAGTATGAAGTATGATAAAGTATGACAGTTAATATATTAAAGAAAGACAATGAAAAAGAAAACCCGCCTTACTATCACACTGTCCCACGACTTACTCAAAAATGTCGATGCTACTATAGATGAGCAATTGATTAGAAATCGCTCACAAGCAATTGAACATCTGATTCAACAAAGTTTAGGAAAAAAAGTTTCAACTGCAGTTATTCTGACCGGAGGTTCACAAAAGAATCAACGCTGTTTAAAAAAAATTAATGACCGATATTTACTCTCAATTATCATTGACCATCTTAAAGAACATGATATTACCAATATAATTCTCTGTGGTGGAAAAGATAATAATAAAATATATGACATCTTTGGAGATGGAACTCACTTAGGAGTTGACCTTCAATATGTTCAGGAGCTAAACCCACTTGGTACAGCAGGGGCAATTAAAAAAGCAGAAAGCTATATTTCAGGATCAACCTTTATTGTTTTACATGGTGATGTGCTAACTAACCTTAATATCTCAGACTTCATTGCCTTCCATAAAAATGAGCAATCTATCGCCACTATTGGTGTCAAACCAAGGCTTGGCGAGAAAAAATATGGCATGGTAAATCTTCAAGGAAACAAAATAATTAAATTTGATAAATCTAGTGCTAATGTTGGAATTAGTATTATCAATACTGGACTCTATGTCTTTGACACAAAAGTTCTTAATTTTATACCAAAGAATAAACCAACAAATTTAGAAGATGATATCTTTCCTCTTTTAGTAGAAAACAAAGAACTGTCTGCTTTTATCTTTCAAGGTATCTGGTATGACATCTCAGAGAAGAAAGACTATGACGAGGCAGTTGGCCGTTGGTAAAAGACAAATATATAAACCTTAGCGGTATAAAAATAGTCAAAAGGAGCAAAGCTCATGGCAAAAAAATTACAAAAAAATAAAACAGATATTCTGGTTTATAAGGCTGTTTTTGGAAAAGACAAACAAAAACAAAAAGCCCGTTTTGAAATTTGGCAAAAAGCTACTAACAATGGAATTATCCCTGCTTCTATCAATGATTTTTATATGGCAATTGGAGCTAACAAAGTAAAGAAACAACTGACTGTCCCTGCCATGAATATTAGAGGTATGGCCTATGACACAGCTCGTGCAGCCTTTAAATCAGCCAAAAAACATAAGGTTGGAGCAATGATCTTTGAGCTAGCTCGTTCAGAAATGGGCTACACAGATCAATCTCCACAAGAATATGTGATAGTAATGATGGCTGCTGCTTTAAGAGAAGGTTGGACTGGACCTTTATTTATCCAAGGAGATCACTTCCAAGCTAAAGCAGCTGGAATGGGAAAAGCAAAAACCGGAGAAATTAATACAATCAAGAAACTTGTTACAGACGCTATTGAGGCTGGTTTTTATAACATTGATATTGATATGTCTACTTTAGTAGACCTAGACAAGAAAAAAGAAATAGACCAACAAAAACCTAACGTAAAATACTCTCTTGAAATTGCAAATCTCGTTAGAAAAATAGAACCAAAAGGAGTTACTGTTTCCCTGGGTGGAGAAATTGGTCATATTGGGGGTAAAAATAGTAACCTAGCTGACTTTAATGCCTATATGAGTGGCTTTGATAAGGGATTAAAAAAAGGTATGGTTGGAATGAGCAAAATTAGTGTCCAGACAGGTACTCACCATGGTGGAGTTGTCCTTGCCGATGGATCCTTGGCTGATATTAGCGTTGACTTCTCAATCCTCTCTTCCATTACCAAAGAAGGTAAGAAGAAATACAAAATGGGAGGAGCAGTTCAACATGGGGCCTCTACTCTCCCTGATGAATTCTTTAGCCAATTTAGACAATCTGAAGCTGTAGAAGTCCATCTTGCCACTGGTTTTCAAAACATCCAAATGGACCATCTTTCATTTCCCAAAAAATTACTAAAACAAATGTATCAATGGTTAGATGAGAAAAAAGGTGATGAAAGAGGTAAAAACCAAACCAATGAACAATTTCATTACAGTCTCAGAAAAAAAGCTTGGGGAGAATTTAAACAACAAACTTGGGATATTACAGAAGAAAATAGAACAAAAATTAGATCCAGTTTAGCTAAGCGCTTTGAATTCTTCTTTAAAGAACTTAATGTGACAGATACCCAAGAATTAATTCTTAAACATGTTAAACCAGTCATTGCAGAAAAAAGTCTTGTTGACTTTGCCATTGGCTCAGACAAAGTTAAGGAAGTAATAGGCTTATCAGACTAATGCACAAAATAACTAACATAAGCACTCATCTTTATGACCTTCATACATTTTCCCAAAAGAGTTTGGAACTGGCTGACGTACTTAATCAAATCGTACTAGCTGCAAAGTTTGTTTCACGAGAGGTCAATAAGGCAGGGTTGACGGATATCCTTGGAGCTGCAGGTCACACCAATGTCCAAGATGAGCAAGTCCAAAAACTTGATGTCTATACCAATGAAATTTTTATTGAACTAATGAGACAATCTCCTCATGTCAAAGCCGTTGGATCAGAAGAAGAAGATAAAATAATTATCTTCAAGGGAAAAAATAAGAATAATGCAAAATATATTGTTCACTTAGATCCCTTAGATGGATCTTCTAACATTGATGTTAATGTCAGTGTTGGTACTAACTTTGCAATTTTTGAAAAGAAAAGTAAGGGTAAAGGTATTACAAAAGAAGATTACTTACAAAAGGGTAAAGATGTTATTGCAGCTGGATATGTAGTCTATGGTTCAAGTACTATGCTTGTTTATTCTTCTGGAAAAGGAGTTCATGGTTTTACTCTGGATCCATCAATAGGAGAGTTTATTCTTTCTCATGAGAACATTATGATTCCTAAAGAAAGCACAATCTATAGCATTAATGAAAGCTATGAACCCAAATGGAAAGATGATTTTACTGCGCATATTAAAAAAATGAAAACAAATGATGATATATCTGGTAAAGCAAAAACTGCCAGATATATTGGTTCACTAGTAGCCGACTTTCATCGAAACCTGCTCAAAGGTGGTATCTACCTTTATCCAGCAGATAAAAAATCGCCCAACGGAAAATTAAGACTTCTTTATGAAGGGATTCCTTTCGCCTTTCTAGCTAAGCATGCGGGTGGTTATGCTAGTAATGGTCAAATGGATGTTCTAGAAATAGAACCCACAGAACTTCATCAAAGAATTCCATTATTTGTTGGGAATACAAAGGATGTAAAAGCAATTGAAAAATTGCTTAAAATCTAAAGTTACAGACAGGTAACACAATGACTTTAATCAACTGATTGAAGTTAAATAGAAAAGCAGGGTGCGGGCCCTGTTTTTCTTATTAGTTATCTAGTTATTTTCTATTGGTGTAAATGCATCCATCCCTGCAGCTAAGTATTCTTCAGCAGTTTGAAATCTTTCTTGAGTTTCTACCTCTAATGCTTCTTTAAAGAATGTGATCATTTTATCCAAATTCAACCCATAATTTGAGCAATATTGTTTTAATAACAACCAATCCGGATTGTCTTTAGTCGGCTCATCATCATTAACGTTATCTAAAACATTATCTTTTGCATAACCTGCCATAGCTTCAAATTTCAACATGTCTAAACTTTTACCTTTATAAATTCTATTTCCAGTAATTAAACGAAATAAAGTAAGGGTTAATGAATACAGATCAGAAAGCAGTAATTCACCACTTCCCAATGCTTTTTCTGGAGAGAGAAACTGAGGGGTGCCTAAAGATATGTCATCATCAATAACTTCGTCTGATACCCCAAAATCAGTTAGTTTAAAACCTTCTCTTGTCATCAAAATATTAGCTGGTTTGATATCGTAGTGTTTGATTGGAGCTTTTACTCCACGTCTTTTCCTACTTTCACTAATAAATTTGATCGCTGAAACCATATCTTGCATGAGCTTCTTAATTAATTCTGGAGGTAGAACTTTTTTACCATCCAACTCTGCACCTGTATTAAATTTACTTTTTTCTGAAGTTAATACATCTAAAGATGGTGAATGATCCGGACTAATTCCCTCCATGACGATCCCATCTCCTAATAAACCCCCTTGATCCTGAACAGTATCTGCAAAATTTATATAGTTATAAACTCTGACAATATTCTTATGTTCACTATTAGCATGAGTTTGAGCCTCTGCTTTTAAGTAATCTAATTTTTCTCTACTAACTTCGGTGGAAGGCAATCTTTTAATTACAATTGGAATTGCTAAATTTAGGTCAAAGCCATGAATAATACTGGCCATTCCTCCACTTGCTGTTCTTTTTAAATTAAGTAGATACCTTGCTTTCCCTTTTTTTTGAGATAATTTTCTCCTAACCTCAGATTCACCTAGTTGCAGTTCCTGTTCGATAATAACTAGTTCTGGTCTATCACCGCTTTTAAGATCTAATAATTGTAATAAATCAATAGCTTCTCTGACAGACATCTTATCTGTAAGATTGGTCAGTTCATCTTCATCAAATAGATCAAATTTTGATAAAATATTCTTTATTGATTCTCTATTTGCTCCATCCAATTCTTCAGTTATTTTAAAATCTTTTGGATGAGAACTCATTAGTTCTTGAAGTGGTCGATACATATACATAAACTATATCATAGGATGATAACCCAGATTCAAGTTTCTTTAATGATATACTACCTATAATAATTATGATCACACTACAGCCACACTCAGGAGCTATTATGTTAGCTCTTCGATACCATCTTAATCATCCAGAAATAGAAAACTTTGATATTAGAATGACAGAACCTAGGTCAAATATATATAGAGTAGTCCTTGCATCAAAAAATAATGAAATAATTAGTTTTAGAACAGGCAAAGATTGGCCTTGCTACTCAAAAATTAGAGTTAACTCTAACCAAACAAAATTTACTCTTGGTCATGACCACTCTCCGGTACAAGAAGAATTTAAAATTGATGGTAAAAAAATATACCTTGGTAGTGTTAGAACAGAAGCAGGGTTACAAATTAACTTTGAAGGAGAGTTTAATTCTGTCAAGACTTTAGAAATAAAACAAAGTTATCGTTTACCAAGTGGCCGATCTGTATATAAGTCTAGAAAATATGAAATAGATAATAAGTGGTAAATAAATAATATGTCACACAAATCAGCAGAACTAGAATCACCAAGAAATTCTAAAATAAGAGAAATATCCAAGAAGCCACTTACTAAGATAGTTGAACTTCTTGATAACGCCTTTCCTTGGCTTACTCCAAATGAAGTAACAGTTTTAGGAACAGCAGGGTTAGGAGTATTAATTATTTACACTTCTAAGTTAGAAAAAGAGGGTAAAATTGATTTACAAACTTCACTTAAATTACTAGCAGCTTTTGCTGCTCTTTCTGGAACTGATGCGATTGATGGATCACTAGCACGATATAAGGCAGAACAAGGTGATACAAGTCATGACTCAAGTATTGGTCAATTAGTTGATTCACTATCAGATCGCTTACAGGAAGCATTTCTTTCTTGGCTAGCAATGTACCGAGCAGCAGAACAAGGTGATAAATTATGGTTAATCACTGCTACTCTCACAGCCATTACAAATCCACTTAGTAGTCTCGTTAGAGCTTGGGCAGAATCTAAAGGCATAGCTGTTCCAGAAAGTGGCAAGAACTTATTCGAACTATTAGGAACCAGACTAGGAAGAGCTGCTACCTCAACTACTAGATTATTACCTCCAATTGAAATTGGTGATACATCTGCACAAGCTATTATTGATGGATTAACTGCAGCAGCAACAACAAAGATTACGTTAAGTAGACTACAAGCAGTTCAAGAAGGTAAATTATCAGATGAACCATTAGCACTTGATGAAAAAACAATTAATGATGCTAAGAGGAGATTTAATTTACTTAGTGGCTTAGCTGTTATTACTGGTTTAACGACAAGTTTCTTACTCTATAAATTATTGAACAAACAAGATAAATAAAAATGACAAAAAAATATAAAGTTCTTCTCTACTATAAATATGTAAATCTTGAAAATCCTCAAGAAGTGATGTCCTGGCAAAGAGAACTATGTGAATCATTGAACCTTAAAGGTCGAATTATCATTGCTGATGAAGGTATTAATGGAACTCTGTCGGGGCTAGAAAATGAGTCTGATAAATACATAAGAGAGACAATGTCTCGACCTGAGTTTTCTGATATGGAATGGAAAATTTCTTACTCTAATGCACAAAACTTTCCCAAGATGAAGATTAAATATCGTCCAGAGATTGTTACCCTTGGAGTAAAGAAAACGGGTAAAGATGTTAACATTGATAATAAAGCCCATTATATTGAACCAGAAGAACTTCTTAATCTTTATGAAAATAATGAAAACTTCTTGATTTTAGATGCAAGAAATTTGTATGAAGCCAATATTGGGAAATTCAAAAATGCACTTACTCCACCAATTGACAGTTTCCGTGAGTTCCCTGCCTTTGCCAAAACTATAGAAGATTACAAAGATAAAGAGATAGTTACATATTGTACTGGTGGAATTCGTTGTGAAAAGGCATCTGCATACCTAAGAGAAAATGGCTTTAAAAAAGTTAGACAATTACACGGTGGAATTCAAACATATGGAGATAAAACTGGTGGTAAACATTTTGAAGGGGAAATGTTTATCTTTGATGATAGATTGCACATACCTGTCAACACAGTTGATCCTAAAATTATTTCAGAATGTAAATTTTGTAATACAAAAGTATCAAGATATATTGACTGCAATCTAATAGGCTGTCCTAGTTTATTTATCTGTTGTAGTGAATGTGAAGAGGAAAACAATGGTTCTTGTTCTAAGGAATGTTTTGATAAGATTAATGAAACTAATGCATCACTAAGAAATAATAAGACAGTTGTTCAAGCAAATGTATAAACAAAAACCCACCTACTGAAATGGTGGGTTTTGATGTCTATTGTAGCTTTTATTCAGGTCGGGGAATTTTTCCCCAGGTCATATTAATGAGTTCGACATAATCTGAGTTTATATTTCCCAGAATGCCTTTTACAACAATATTTGTTGAGGACATTTTTGAATTCAAAAGAATATCATCAGTTATCCCCAGACTAATTAACTTGTGTGCAACAAACATTGCTCCCTTTTGTATTCCCTCTTCATTTATTGAGGGATCCCAAACGGGAATCGACTGAAGCAGACGTTGACGTATTTTTTCAAAATTTGTCATGTCTGCTTGAATTTCAGAATCTCCAAATGGAGGATATTTTGTACTCAAGTTATCACCTACAATCTTTATATGAACATAGACTACACGATAATTATATCATAAGAAGCCTATAATTTAAAACGCGCGGTTGGATAAAAAGGAAATAAAGTAACAAATTGTGACCATAGACCTTCCGAATCCGAACCAAATCATCTCTGATCTGGTCTCATTCTTTAATCATTTTCTACCTGAGTTACAAAACTTCTCTGCTTCTCTCAGCTAAATATATTCCTAAAGGTAGACAAACTAAATTACTATCAATATCATTATATATATGACAGAAATGTATCACAATGAAGCTGGAAAAAGCAGGCCTCTTACCGAAGATGCTGTGGAACAATCTCAAAAAAGGAGAGAGTGGTTTGATAATTTTGAAAAAAGATTAATTCCAAGACTCCCAGATGAACTACAATCAGTTAAATTTCAAATAGTTGGCTCTGTAAAAGATAATGCTGCCTCAGAAGAAAGTGATATTGATATTGTCATCAGGTATAAAGGATCAAGTCCTACAGCTGAAGCAATTATTAGAAATGAGATCGCAAAACTGATAAAAGAAATGAAAGAGAACGACGAAATCACTTTTGATGTTGAAGTACAACAACCAGGCAATCCACATCAGTTCTCTGCCATAGCAATGTTTAAAAGACAGCAACATTAGAAAGAGCTGTGACCCCAAGCAGAGTCGAACTGCTCTTCCCAGGATGAGAACCTGGTGTCCTAACCGATAGACGATGGGGCCATTTTCAAAACAAACAATAGTTGTATCTTGAGATGATATTTTATCATACTTAGAGATTGTCATCCTCATAAAGTTTAGTTATGATAATAGTAATGACAGAAAAATTCAGTAATCAATCAGGACAAGTAGGAGTAGCTATTCTTCTCACAATGACAGTTCTTCTGACCATGGGTCTTTCTGTTGCCTCCAGAAGTACAGAAGATCTTTTCTTATCTGAACAACAATCAGAATCAGCAAGAGTCTTTAATGCAGCAGAGGCTGGTATTGAAGATGCCCTTTCTTCAAGTTTTGATTTTGAAGGTAATACATCAGCAGGATCAATTAGTACTATCTCCGATACATCAGTAGACTATGCAGTAACAAAACAAAATGTCCTCGAGACACGTCTCTTCGAGGGTGTAAGTGTAAAAGTTGATGTTGATGATTCAGGAGTTGGGACAGGCTTAACAGCAGACAGAGGTGTAGTCATTGAATGGTCAAAAGAAACAGACTGTGTGGGTCAAGATCCTGCTTCACTAATTGTTTCAGTTTTTTATGATGATGCCGGAACAACAAGAGCTAGATATTATGCCTATGGAGCTTGTAGTAGATCTGATGGTTTCACACTAGCTTCAGATAGTGCAGGAAATTATTACAAACAATTTACTCTTCCTCTAGTAACTGGAGACCTCTTTATCAGAATAAAAACAGTCTATAACGACACTCATATCAGAGTATCTGGTGATGGATGGACACTACCTGTTCAAGCGTACAACATTAGATCAGAAGCTAAAAATGACTTAGGAAATGAAACCCGTGCAGTTGAAGTAAACAAAACTTTAGACGCCGCACCTGCTATCATGGATTATGCATTATTTAGCGGTACAACAATTGTAAAATAGATCACTATGCCTGCCTTAGCCCTTGATATTGGAACCTATACTATTAAAGCTATTTCTGGAAAACCAGGTAAATCTGTTGTTGTAGATAAGGCTGTAGAGAGTTTTAACACTACTGGAATTGTTGTTCCAACAGATGAACCTCAAACTGAAAAACTTGTAGAAGCAGTTGGTAATTTAATCTCAGACCATAAATTACCAAATACTGATGTAAGACTATCTCTTCCAGAAAGTATTGTTTCAACTAAGATCATCAATATGCCTCGCCTCTCTGATGCAGAGCTATCTTCTGCAATTGGTTGGCAAGCAGAACAATATATTCCTATTCCTCCAGAAGAATTAACACTAGAATACAAAGTTCTCTATCGCCCCCCTAAAAATGTCCCTAATGAACAGATGAGAGTACTTTTAGTTGGTACCAGAAAGACTTTGGTAGAAAAGTTCATCATGACCTTCAATTACTTAGGGATAGAACCAACCTTACTTGAAACACAAATCCTCTCTGTGGTCAGATCTCTTCAATTTGAAAATACAGATCCAACCACACTAATAGTTCATATGGGAGCTAATACAACAATACTTGCCGTTGTTCACCAAGGAGAATTAGCCTTTGTTTTTAACCATATGAGTGGCTCACAGACACTAACCAAATCACTTCAAGCAAGCATCGGCCTTGATGCTGACCAAGCTGAACAATATAAGAGACAGTATGGTTTGGATGAAACTCAATTCCAAGGAAAAGTTCAAACTGCTTTACTCCCTGCTGTAAAAGTTTTAACTGATGCAATGCAAAAAGCAACAAGATTTTTTGTCAACCAAAACCCAACAGCTTCAATTCAAAGAGTACTTCTATCAGGTGGTGGAGTGCAACTTCCTAACTTTGTCCCTCATATAACCAATACTTTAGGTGCAGAAGTACTCGTTGCTTCTCCATTTGCTGCAAGTACTGGTAATATCCCAGAAGCAAACCATGCAGCAATGACTGTTTGTATGGGTCTTCTAAATAGGGAACTGTAGGATATGGAAAGAGAAATTAACTTTGTCCAAGGACGAAGGAAAAAACTAACCAAAAGTCAAAAAGTTGACCTTAAAATTTTTAAAGGAGTGCTTGGTGTTTTTGGAGTGTTTGTTGCTATTTTTCTAATCACCCTAGGAGTAGATTTTTATCTACAATTTCAAGTAAAAAGTGCAAAAGATCAACAAAAGCAAATGGAAAGACAAGTTGCTGCACAAGAAAGCATAGAACAATCCATTGTAATTACTACAGAAAAACTTAAAATTCTCTCTGAACTTTTTGAATTGAGATACGATAAACAAGCCGCAATTGATTTTTTCTCTGAGATATTTGGATCTCAAGTTTTAATTAAAGATATTAATTATGAAGCCGGCGAAAGAATCCTCTCCTTAAGACTTCAATCGCCATCAATTTTTATTTTAGAAAGTGTATTTGAAGAATTATCAAACCCAGAAGTTGAGGAACAGTTTGGACAAGTAAATAAAACTGATTTAGTAAGAAATGACCGAGGCGGATATAATATGGCAATCACCCTCAGTCTTGTAGAAGAATCCAAAACTAAGAAAAAGTAATGGCAGATACTCAAAAATTAAAAACTACTAACCAACAAACTAACTTTAGATATATTTATAATACTAGAAAATATTTAGTATGGTCAGGAGTTATTGGTTTAATTACAGTTGTTCTCCTCTTTGCATCACTTATCCCTCAAATAAACTCAATTACAAGTCTTTATGATGATCTTCTTAAAGAAAATAAGAGACTAACACAACTAAAACTAAAAGTAGCCCAACTAACTGATTCTACAAATTCTTTAATTGTCACAAATTCAGAGAGGGTTAATAATGCTTTACCTTCAAAAAAACCATTGCTGGAATTATTAACTGCTTTAAATGCAGTTGGTAGTCAAACTAAAGTATCATTCGATGATATTTCACTTACTCCAGGAAAGATTTCTACAGAAAGTGCTGAGCCTAAGTCTTCAAAAAGAAGCAAAGACAAAAAGAAAACTACTACATCAAAGAAATATGAAACACTAAGTGTGGATATAAACGTTACAGGAAAAATTGAAAATATCAATAACTTTCTTAGAGAAATAGAAAATATTGCTCCATTCTCTACAGTGACAGCGATGTCTTTAAATGAACGAAGTAGTAATAATCCTAATCAAGAGTTTACTGATGCAATCTTTGAAGCAAAGTTAACTGTTTCAACATATTTCTTTACCAAAAGCGTCGCAGCAAATATTGATGCGGCACTGCCAGAACTAACAGTAGCTCAAAGAGAAATAATTGATGCCCTACAAGGCTTCACTTATACAACTCTTGAAGAACAGTACCAAATAAGGGGTGGAGGATTAGAAAACCTCTTTCCAGGGATAGGATCAATACCAATATAATATTGGTAAATAAAAATAAATAAACTTATTGGAAAATTAGTCTTCTAATTTAATAAAGACTCTTATACCTTCTTTAACAGCTCGAACTTTTGCAATTGATCTAATAGATTCAATTACAGCACCTCTTTTACCAATAACACGTCCCATGTCATCTGGATTTACTTTAAGGAAGTACTCAAAACCACGATCTGTTTCTTTCTCTTCGACTGTAACGTCCTCAGGATAATCTACAAGATGAATTAATAAATATTCAAGTAAATTTTTCATGATGTGGTTTCTTTAATTAAGAATTACTTTGTAGCTTCTTCAGCAGGAGCTTCAGTTTTTACTTCAGCAGGAGCTTCTGCTTTAGCTGATTCTTTAGCTTCTTTTTCTGCGACAACTTTTGCTTTAGCTTTTTTTGAAAGTTGATCTTTCTTTTCTGGGAAAGGATTACCTGACTCGTATCTTTTAACTAATGCGGCAACAGTATCAGTTGGTTGGGCACCTTGGCCAATCCATTTCTTGTACTCTTCCATATTAATTTCTAGAGTCTTTGGAACTTGAGTAGGAGCATAGTGACCAACTAAGGCTACATAGCTACCATCTCTTTTATCACGAGCTTCATTAACTACGATACGATAGTGAGGTTGATTTCTTTTGCCAAATCTGGCGAGTTTTACTTTAAGCATAGGTTTTTATTTTTTTGCCCTATTAAGGGTATTAATTTCTTTAGACAATGTCAATAGAGTGTGAATTATATCACTCTTGGCCAAAGCTCTCAAGTGCTTGTCTTGCAGCGTCTTGTTGAGCGACTTGCTTACTTTTACCAACTCCTTCTGCGACCTTCTTGTTATCAATATAAACAGCTACAGTGAACTGCTTATCATGATCAGGACCTTCTTCACTGACAACTTCATATCTGGGTGCATCAGAACTTTTAGCCTGGACAACTTCTTGAAGCAAGCTTTTTCCATCTCTATATAGCTTTTTTTCTTTAATCTCATCTAACTTGTTAAAAAGATTTTTAGTTAAAAACTCTACTACCACATCATAGCCTCTATCTAAATACATGGCTCCAAGTAAAGCTTCAAATGAATCAGCCAAAATACCAATGTTGGTTCTTCCACCGGTAGCTTCTTCACCTTTACTCATGAAAAGTTCTTCTCCTAGACCAATTTCATTAGAAACTGTCGCTAATGTCTCAGTTTTTACCAAAGCTGATCTGTAAGCAGTTAAAATTCCTTCTTGATGCTCAGGATGATTGTCATAAAGAAATTTAGTTGTAGCTAACTCTAAAACAGCATCTCCAAGAAACTCCATCCTCTCATTGCTCTGAGTGGATGTAGAAGTATTTTCATTAAGGGCACTTCTATGAGTTAAGGCTGTATTAAGCAAATCCTTATTTTTGAATAAACCTAAAATATCTTGCATATTAATTAAACTCAACTTCTTCTTCAAAAAGAGCAACTAATGAAGAGACATTTGCCTCTTCTGGATCATTTAGAGCTTGTTTCATGAAATCAGATACAGATTCAGTTTGAATCTCTACTTCAAGGTCTTTAGAAACACTTGCAATAATAGCAGGTATATCGGTTGATATGTTTAAGTACAGGTCTTCTTCGAGATTATCGTCTATACCAATCTCAGATGCTTCTAGATTGGAAAACACGGCAATCCCTTTCATAACCGCATCTATCACTTTTTGGCTCTCACTTAAGGTCATTATCTTCTTTTATCAGTAGCTTACCTAGTACACCGTTAACAAATTTGGGTGAACTCTCAGTTCCAAATTCTTTGGCTAGCTCTACTGCTTCATTAATTAATACTTTTTTGGGTGTCTCTTTATTATTTGCTTCAAATAGAATCACCCTTAAGATTGCTAAATCTACTCTATTTATATCTTTTACTGGCCTCTCTGGTGCTACAGAGAGAATCATTTCATCTAATTCTTGACTAGATTTTAAAATTGCTTCAACATTTTCATCATGATCAGCATTTAGGGTTGCTCCATTTTGATCAATTTTATCTTGACCAATAATGTCATTAAAGCCTCTGGCAAATAGTATTTGTACTAAGCTCATTCTCTTTTTATGACGAGGATCAACAATAGAATCATTCATATATGTTTATTCTAGTAAAAAAACTATTCAAACGAAAGGATGAAGTTATTTGCTAAAACCTGCAAACTTTAAAAGACTATCAACAAAACTTCTCTTTGCTTTTGGCACAGCAGTCATTTTGATATCTTTTTTTAAACTTGGTCTGTTACCAGATCTTCTTTTGCCTCTTTCGGCGCTTGTAATTTTGTTCTTTGGAAGTGCTCCCATATTGCTCCTTAAAAAATATAATCAGATGTGTGATTTTACACCACCTGTCAAGCAAAGACAAATGGCAACTCTAAAACAGTTAGTTTGCCAGAGGTAGATTGTCTTTATAATCTTCTTTTTTGATTAGTAAAGACTCCCATTTTTCTTTGCTTTTATTACTGAGTTTTTTATTCTCTTTATTTATATCATTATAGATTCTTCTTGCCCCCGAAATCAATTCTATATTTGCCCAATTGGCAAACTTCAAGTTATCCATCCCACTCTGTGACATTCCAAAAATATCTCCTGCCCCTCTATTTTGCAGATCAAACTCAGCCAGCTTCATTCCATTTGTTTCTTCACTAAAGATTTTCAATCTTTTCTTTGTTGTATCAGCTTTGCTTTTTGAAAAAAGCAAACAATATCCCTGTTGGCCTCTACGACCGACTCTACCTCTGAGCTGATGTAAACTTGCCAGACCAAACCGCTCTGCATTCTCAATAACAATTACTGTGGCAGTAGGAAGATCAACACCCACTTCAACAATTGGAGTTGTGACAAGAATATCTATTTTTCCTGCAAATAGATTATCTGTTATTCCCTCTTGTTCCTTTTTCTTCATTCTTCCATGTAGCATTTCAATCTTAGCCTTCTTTTTAAAGTATTTAGTCAACTCTTGATATTTATCCATTACATTACTAACTCCACTAAATGATTCATGAGTAGAAGGCTCAATAAAAGGGCAAACTATAATTATTTGCCTAGTTGGTTCCTCTTCTAATAACTTGTGTAACCAATCATATGCGTCGTGTCTTTTCTTTTCAGAGGTTATAAAGGTTTGAGTAGGTTTTCTCCCTGCTGGCATTTCATCTATTACACTTAGTTCTAAATGAGAAAAGATTGTCAGCATTAAACTGCGAGGAATAGGAGTAGCGGTCATAGTTAGTAGATGCGCTTTCTTTTCTAAATCAAAACTCTTAGAGCGATGCCCTACTCCAAAGCGATGCTGCTCATCATAAATAATTAAACTTGGTTTAATCTTCTCAAATCTATTAACTACACCATGAGTACCAACATATAAACCAGGAAGAGAAAGATCTAACTTACTACCAACTGTTAGATGAAAAATTGGTGTCTGAGGGAATAAATTCTGTAATGTTTGAACATGTTGAGAAGCTAGTATCTTTGTTGGAGCAACCAATGCAACAGATAAACCTTGATTAATAAGATGATAGGCAGCAATTCCAGCCACAACAGTTTTACCAGATCCAACGTCCCCAATTAACAATCGATTCATTGGCACAGAAGTCTTAATATCTGCCACAATTTCTTTAACTGATCTTAATTGTGCACTAGTTAAGGTAAATGGAACTGAGGTCGGAATTAAATCATTGTCACTTAGTTCTAATTTATTTGGTTTCTCTTCTGTTTTAAGATTCTGCCATTCACTTTTTATATAATTAGATTTCTCAATCAGAATCAATAACTCTTCCAAAGCTAATCTTTCTCTTGCCTTAACAACCTGATCTTGGGTTTCTGGATAGTGCAAAAATGTTAAAACATTCTTTAGTTTCTCAAGAGATGGGACCAGTTGACTAAGATCACATTTCTCATCTATCTCAAGATTATCAATTATCTCTTTCAAAATTCTTCTAATCTTTCCTATCTGTATACCAAAAGTAGAACTGTAAACAGGAACGATTCTACCAGTGTGTATTGAGTCAGAGGCAATATCTTCTACTTGAGGGTGAACTATACTACCCTTCTTATTTAACTTACCACTAAAAAGAAAAGATTCACCTTTTTTAAGCTTATTTAAAATAAATTTATTATTAAACCACATCAGCTTAATACGACCTGTTTCATCCTTCACAGTTGCGGATTGAATAGAACGAGGACGGCGATAAAAATTAGAAGTGCTAGTTACCTCCGCCACAAAGGTTATTTCTTTTTCTAAATTAAGATCAGCAATCTGACCAATTTGTGAACGATCAATATAATGAAGAGGAAGTGATAAAAGTAAATCTCTAACAGTTCTTACATTTTTTTCTGAAAAATTGCTAAAAGCTTTCTCACCAATACCATTGACTTCAATTAAAGAAGTAGAAAGACTGTACATAAGTAAATAAATTTATAAAATTAAATTATCTTAAATTATTAACCAATTAAATACTTAGTAACTAATCAAAGATAAGACTGCACCGACAATACTAGCAAAAAGCATCATAAAAATTGCACCAATAGCAAAAACTTTTTTAGTCAGTTCCATTTGTTTTCTGGTCATAGTTTAATTCTATAGTATTTTCTTTTACCAATCTTTAATACAGATCCATCTTTGATTGATATTTGAGCAGAAGGATCAACGATCTTCTCTCCCTCTAGTTGGACCCCTCCCTGGGTAATTAGTCTTCTAATTTGGGAATTACTTTCATCATTGTCACAGGCCTTAACTAAGTCGAAAATAGTCATTGTTTCATCTGAAACTGAAACTTCTTCCATTTCTTCTGGAGCTTCTTTATTTTGGACTGTCTTTTGAAAATGATCCGCTGCTTCCTGTGCCAATCTTTCATCATGGTACATCTTCGTAATTTCAAAGGCTAATTTCTTTTTAAACTCCATTGGATTTGCACCATCCTTAATTTTCATTTCCATCTCATTGACCTCATCCATTGGAATATCAGTCAAAACTTCAAAGTAAGTAATAATCTCTTCATCAGCGGTGCTCATCAATTTACCGTACATATTAATATGATCCTCTGTAAGAGCAATGTAATTGCCATATGATTTGCTCATCTTTCTGCCATCGGTACCATTAATAATTGGCGTAGCAAGAACCCATTTTTCTTTATTGTTGTAGGCCTTTTGCAAGGTCCTACCCATCATCATGTTAAAGGTTTGATCTGTACCACCTATTTCTAAATCAATATCCATGGCAACACTGTCGTAACCCTGAAGAAGTGGGTACATAATCTCATGACCATGAATTGGTTTACCTTCTTCTAATCTCTTTTGAAACATGTCCCGTTCCATCAGTTGTTGAACTGTTGTTTTTGCCATTAATTTTAAAATATCGACAAAGTTAAGCTTATCCAACCAATCACCATTATGTTTAATAGTGATTTTGTCAAAATTTAAAACTTTACTAGCTTGTCTCTTCCAATCTTTAAAATTTTCTTCAATCTGCTCATCTGTAAGAACAGGTCTTGTAGAATCTTTACCAGTTGGGTCACCGATTCTGACAGTCCCATTACCGATAAGAAGAATAACATCATGACCTAAGTCAGCAAATTGCTGCAATTTTCTAAGAACAACACTATGACCTAAGGTTAAATATGCCCCAGATGGGTCAATGCCAAGATAGACACGGATGGTTCTTTTTTCCATTAGGGAAAGAAGAGATTCTTTATCTGGTAAAACTTGGGCGACACCTCTTGTAAGTATGGTGTCAGTTGATAACTGATTAGACATAATAAACTTATTGTACCCTATCAAGTCTTTTTTGTAAGAAGTCTCTAACCACAATTTATTAATCTAGATTTATACTTTTTTCAAACTAATACATAATAAAAACTTACCTGAGTGCAATATCAGGCTAAATACGGTAAAATACAGAGGTGAAACTGCTTAAGATACTACTTACTAGTTTCGTTTTATATTTGGGAGTATTAATTACACCCCATTTTGTTTTTGCCTTAGATAATGACAGTAGCCAATTTGGTGTCTGTAATATTACTATCGAAGGCACTTCTGTACGTCCAGGTAGTGCTCCTACCCTTTATGCTTCTTCAACACAAGGAAATGGTTCTCAATTCAATATTCGCGTTTGTGGATCCCCTCTCACAAGTAGGATGGGTGATCAAGATTCATCACCTGTTTACTGTATGGATAATGGGGATGGATCAGGGCCAAGCGGACAAGAACTAAAAGTTGCCATAGACGGATCTCCTAATAATCCCTTTAATAATTGGTCAAACTTCACACTTAATGGAGATAACTCAGGTTGTTACTCTGGTGTGATAACTGCTTCAGATGGTTGGGGCAGTGGTGAACTATCAATTGATGTAGAACTTGATAATGATTCTGATAATATTTGCGCTAAAGAAATGCCAGTTTGTCGACGTGTAAAAGCAAAATTTAATACAGACACATTAGCAGTTGATCAAGATATCTGTTCTGAAATGAGATCATCAGTGACATCCTGTAGCTTCCTTAACATGTCAAGCTCAGGAGATGAAATATATGTTAATCAGCCTGTGACTGTCTCTGGACTTGTTAGCCCATTACTTGATTCTGCACAATGCGGAACTGATGGAACACCCGATCCAAACTTAATTATAGAGGGACCAAATGGAGAACTTTATAATCAAAGTGTCAGCCCTGGCTCAAATCTGAATGCAACTTTTACCCCATCTAGACTCGGTCAACACAACTTAAATTTCTACCTTCGTACTTCTGCTGCATCCATTTTAGAGTGTGACTATAACTTCTGGGTATGTGCAGAAGGTGATGAAGGTTGCTCTTCAGATATGGGAACAAATAGTGAGGGCTCAAACCCTTATGCGATCTGTGAAAGTAACTTAGTACCAGGAAGTGCAGCTTATGGAAGTTGTACTGCTTGTTTTGGAGAAGGTGGAATCTGGACAGCGATTGGTTGTATTAGCCAGGACCCTAAATCTTTAATTAGTAAACTAATTAACTTTGGAATTGGTATTTCTGGAGGGATTGCCTTAATCATTATTTTGACTAGTGCATTCTCATTGACTATCTCACAAGGAGATGTAAAAAAGACTAGTGATGCTAAAGAATGGCTAACTGCCGCTATTATTGGATTACTATTTATTATATTCTCAGTATCAATACTTGAGTTTATTGGATCAACCGTTTTACGAATCCCCGGTTTTGGTGGATAATAGAAATAATATGAAAATAACAAATGCTTTTAAAGTAATATTAACTACTCTTTTTATAGCACTTGTTTTATTTATTCCTAATACAGTAAATGCTCAGGAGCCTGGAGATCTCTCTCAATCTGGAACCACTGGTATTTATCACTGTACTGATGGGGTTGAGGGAAACTGGTCAATCCTAGATTCTAGCTGTAACGCAGGCTACATGCCAGATGTTTCAATTTGTTATGAAGCGTGTCTTACCGTAGCTCTTGGTATAACTGGAAACACTAGCATCGGAGATGCTGAAATCACTGCTTGTAGAAGTGGAAATATGAACTCTGTAACAGTTGGATGTATAACTGATCCTGACTATGTTCCACCTAATGAAGGACCTTTTGGGACAGGAAGTGGAGCAGAGAATGTAACTGCAGGTGACTTTGATGCCCTAAATCCTCTTAAAGTTGCTAGAAAAACTGAAGATGTTACTGTTGAACAAGACTTAAGTACTCCTGGTGGTATCATTTCCAGACTCCTTGAATTTGCTTTCCCTCTAGCAGGTCTTATCCTCTTTGTTATGTTGTTCTGGGGTGGCTTTGAAATTACCTATGGTGCCTCTACTAGTAAATCTATGGAAGCAGGTAAGAATAGAATCACTGCTGCTTTAATTGGATTCTTCCTTCTCTTTGCTAGTTTCTGGATTATCCAAATCCTTCAAGAAATACTGGGGATTGAGTCTTTCCTTAGCTAAAACTTTATTTTCCAAACCTTCTTTTCCTTGAAGAAAATTCTTCCATTGCTTGGTTAAACTTTTCTTTATCAAATTCTGGGAAGCTGAATTCTGGAAAATAGAATTCACTGTATTCACTCTGCCACATTAAGAAACCGGACATTCTATGTTCTCCACTAGTTCTAATGATAAATTCAGGATCTGGTAAATCTGCAGTATCTAAGTTTTTTGTTATTAACTCTGGGGTAATCTTTCCTTTTATATCCCCTGATACTATCTGATCACTAATCTTTTGCATTGCTCTTGTTATCTCATCTCTACCTCCATAACTCATGGCAAGAGTAACAGTAATCTTAGAACAGTCTTTTGTCTTTTCCATGCCGTCTTTAATCCTCTTTTGGATATCATCTTCAAAATGGTCAAGATTTCCAATCATGTTAAATTTAACATTCTTCTTCTTAAACTCATTTATTCTCTTATCAAAAAACCATCTAAAAAGTTTCATTAACCCTGCAACTTCATCTTTATCTCTATCCCAATTCTCAGTACTAAAGATCCAAAACGTCAGATACTTAACTCCCTTACCAACTGCAGCATCAATTAATTCATCAAAAACCTTATCTACTGCTCTACGATGACCTTCAAAGACAGGGAGTCCCTGACTTCTAGCCCATCTACGGTTACCATCACAAATAATTGCTACATGTTTTGGAATATTTTGTTCTGACATAATATAAAGTTAAGATAATTTATTAAACTGTTTTTGGTATTCTTGATTAAATATTTTTTTAATAATAGGGAGGTGAATTTGATTAACTTCTTGACCACTTTTTATTAATTCTTCTATTCCATTTTCTGAAAAAAAGTTTACTTTTTCAACCTCTGCTTGCTCTAATTCAATCTCTTCACCATTGTATTTGCCTAAGTAATAATACATGAAATGAGTCTCATGATTATATTTGTGAAATTCTTTATCCAAAAAGACTAACTTTGTATCAAAGCCTAATTCCTCTTTTAGTTCTGTGTGAGCAGTTTGATCAGGATTTTCACCCTTTAAAATATGTCCTGCTGTAATTGACCACATTCCAGGAAAGACTGTTTTATATTGACTTCTTTTTTGTAAGAGAATTTTATTATTTTGATCAATAATAATTACACCTACTTCACGATGAGTCAACTTTGGATTATTATTTGCATCTTTTCTGATAACTTCTCCAATAATCTCATCGTTTTGGTCAACAAGATCTAAGATTTCCTCAGGCTTATTAGCTAAGTGATGATTATTCATATTTAGAATAAATGCTCATTAACTTCTTGTGGCTTATCCCCTACTTTTGCGAGCAAAACCTTCTGGACGGAACTTAGAGCCATCATTCTCTCTTGAACCTGTTTTTCATACTCTGGAAGAGTTAATACATGAACATTAAATCCTGTGTTTATAGTGAAATAACAAGAAATTCCTTCTTCTCTTAATCGAACGACTTCTTGCATCACTTCTACAGTACCTGGATACCAGGCAATCATTGGGGTTTCACTGGTGAGAAGAATAGTATGGAACTCTAATGCTTCTTTCTCAGCAAGCATACCCATCTTATCAAACTCTTTATTTTCTATATATCCTTTGATCTCTTCGATCTTTCCTTTAATTCTCTTTTGTCTCTCTGAGTAAAATGGACTGCTTTGCGCTAAAGTATGACCTTCTGTTGAAGAGATTTTCTTTTTACCTTCGTCAACTACAACTACTACATCTCGAACATCCCAAAAATCTGGTGATTGAATTGAGTGTGAATATGATGTTTCTGAGGTATCTCCATCTAACCATTCTACAAACCCACCACAGGCACAACGACACGCAGTGCCTGAACCTTGTCTAGAAAGTATACTGAGTTCTTTTTCACTAAGATTCATCTCTAGGCTTTTTGTAGCTGCAAAAGTAAGAGCTGCGAAACCTGACCCTGAGCTAGAAAGACCAGTTCCTTTGGGGAAAGTATTTTGAGAAACAACCTTTGCATAAACATCTTTGCCAAATTGTTTTCTGATTCTATCTAAATGTTTTACAACACGAGCAGTTTCTTTATTATCACTCTCGCCTTGGATAGTAATATGATCTTTAGATAAATCTTCTCGAAACTCTACTGTAGTAACAGTATCAAGACCATCTAGCTTAATTGAGACACTCCCATTCTCTGGTAATCTAAGTACTTCATCTTTCTTCCCCCAATATTTAATCAAAGCAATATCTGAAGCTGTTTTTATTGTTATTTTTTTCATGATTCTATTCTAACTCCTGGGGCATTAAGTTTAACATCCAAAACTTCACCAACTTGATTAAGTGACTTGATTACACTATTCTTGCTTTCATCTTCTACTACAGAGAGCATACAGTCCCCTCCACCAGCTCCAGATAATCCAGCTCCATGAGCTCCGGCTGTACTTGATGCAGTTATTAATTTTTCTAATTCTGGGCTACTGACACCTAGCTGTCTCATTAATGCTTGATGTTGATTAAAAAGACTACCGAGTTGTTCCCAATTCTTATCATTCAAACTTTTTACGACATCTCTTGAAATATCTCCGATAGAATCAAATATTGTTTCAATCCTAGCAGTGTCACTCTCTAACTTATTGTTTATCATCCTTACTAAAGTAGGAGTATCTGCTTTTACACCAGTGTAGCCAACTACTATAGGAAGCTTATCTACCTCAATTCTTTCAACTACTTTAGCTGGAGAAATATAATAAATAGTTCCTCCCCAAATTGCCGCGGCAAGATCAAATCCAGAACCCACTCCTTGAACAGCAATAACTGCTCTATAACAAAGGTCAAATAGTTCTTTTTCATTTAATTTGACTTGATAAAGCTCCGTCAAAGCTTTTGCAAAAGCTACGGTAACAGCACTACTAGAACCAAAGCCAAAACTGCTAGAGAAATCACTCTTAGTACTAACTCTAATTCCTTTATTTTGTGGATGATCATCTAAAAATATTTTATATAGTGTTTCAATAAAACGGACTGCTTTTGGTAAGTCTCTCTTCCCTAAATCTGTTAGGGTTTTAGAATATGTACTTAGACCAAGGTCTGGAGCTTCAAGATGAAACTGATCATTTCCATTTTTTTCTACCGTTACATAAAGCCTTTGATCTACTGCTGTGACAACACAAGGTCGTCCATGTACTACGGCGTAACCACCACAAAGCATTAATTTTCCTGGGGCTGAAGTTGTGATTTTTTGCATATTATCCTATTTTGACTTGATATGATTTCCATTTGTTTTTTTTAATCAGACTTGAGATTTTACCATAATCCTTGGCGTAAGCTAAAATCATCCCAGAGCCATCCTTGATTCCACCAGCTCCTGTTATCTTTGCTACAGCCCCAATTTCTTCTATCTGTTCAATAATTCTTTTTGCTTTCTCTCCCACTACACCTAGTTTTTCTAATAAGCGTTGATTTTCTTTGATCGCTAACTCATCAAAACTATTTTCTTTTACCAGAGTAATTAAATCACTGGTTACTTTACCCATCTTCTCTATTACTTCTTCTAACTCAATATTATTTTTTAAATTATTAGAGACATGCTCAACCATCTCTTTGGTAGACTCAACTGGTCTTCCGGAATCAATTAGATAAAAATGCGAATCTTTCAGGATGTCTTCTTCTTTACTCAGTTGATTAATAGTTACTTTTTTATCACCTTTGATAAATTCAACCAGTCCTCCATACACCACAGCAGTGGCATCTACTCCACTTGGATTTCCATGAGAAAACTTCTCACTTTCTTGAACCATCTCATATAACTGTTCTTTTGTAGCAGATAAATTAAAATACTTTAATAATGTTAAAAAAATAGCATGTGCAAATGCTGCAGATGAGCCTAAGCCTGATCCAACTGGTAATTTGCCAAGATCCATAATCTCTAAATTATCAATTGAAACTCCAAATTTATTTTCAAAAATACTAAAGACATTATCAATAAAAGCAGAATGAGAAATTTTTCTTTTATTTGGATTTCTAAGAACAACCTCTCTGAAGAGTTTAATTCCACCTACTAGTGCAGGCATACCATAAACAACTGAGTGTTCTCCTGAAATAATTACTTTACCTTTAGATTGGGCACTTGTATTCATCATTGGAGCTCCTTTATTTTTTCTACTTTTAATCCATATTCAATTAAACTTTTACTATCTGTTTGACCCATTTTTCTTATTACACAAACTACTCTGTCACCTGTATCAAGTAACTGACTACCAGCCCCCATCATTTCTTTTTTTACTCCAGAAAAATCAACAACAACATAGCTGTATGGAACCAAGTAGTTAAACTCTGGTGAACTAGCTCTAATCACCGTAGAAGAAATAACCTGGCCAGTTTTACCCAGATATTCTTTGATTTGTTTTGCCTCTCTCCAATATTGTGCAGGTTTCATAAGATGTAAAAATCTATTTTAAATTTTTTATTATTTATTTTTTAAATAGTTAATATATGAACAACGGCAGTTGCTCCGCTACCTCCGACATTATGAGCAAGGGCTACTTTAAACTTTCCTTGTTCTAAGAGTGATGAAAG
>JAOUMD010000001.1 GCA_029881675.1 Minisyncoccota bacterium
ACACTCACCCGTTCACTTTAAAATTGCTGAACTTAGACAAAGAAGTATGTTAAGAACCACAGAAGCTATCATGGTTATCTTTGCTGCTATCATTTCTATTGCAATTCTCCCTACTTTATTACTTAGATACATGTATGACACTACTCAGCTCTTAGAACAGCCAAAACTTCTAGAATACATTCCAGTTGTTTCTGTAGTCATTGCTGCTTTCTACTTTATTAGAGCCTTAATTGGTAACATGAAAAGAGAAAAAGAAGTCAGTGGTTTAATGATGGAAATGGAATTAATGGATGACGGTTGTTGTGGAAGTGGTAAATGTGGAAGTTCTGATTCTGATGATGAAGATGAAGACTGGGATGAAGATCTTAAAGAACTTGAAGAACTTTTAGCTGAAGTTGAAGCTGAAGAAGCTGCTGAAAGCAAAAAGACTACAAAGAAGTCTTCAAAAAAGAAAACTACAAAGAAGTCTACAAAAAAATAAGACAGATTAGCGGGTTCTAGTATATACTAGGATCATGACTAAAAATTCTCCTTATAAAATTGGAATTGATTGCCGGCTGAGTGGAAACGCTCATGCCGGCATTGGTAGATATATAGAAGAACTAATCATTCGTCTACCAAAACTAGATAAGAATAAACAATGGGTCTTATTCTTTTATTCACAGCAACAAGCGAATGATTTCTTAGAAAAATTAGTTCCAAAACCAAGTAACATTAAAATTGTTATATCTCCAATAAAACACTACTCATTTGAAGAACAACTTAAAATGCCAGGGATACTTTCTAAAGAAGAACTGGATGTCCTTCATGTTCCTCATTTTAATGTACCTATCTTCTATAGAGGTAAAGTTATAGTTACTATTCATGACTTACTATGGCATGAATTCAAAGGCTTAAATGTCACAACATTAAATCCGTATCTATATTATCTAAAATATCTTGCCTACCGTTTTATTACCAAAATGGCTTTAAAAAAAGCTTTTCAAATTATTGTGCCAGCACAAACAATCAGAAAAACTGTTACAAAATATTATCCTTGGGCTAAGAAAAAAATTACTGTTACAAAAGAAGGCCACTCAGAGAGGTTTAGACCATTAGTTAATAATAGTGGGCCTAATAAAACTATTCTTTATGTAGGTTCTCTTTACCCTCATAAAAATATTGAAGTAATCCTCAAAGCGTTAAAATCCTTACCTGAATACCATTTAGAAATAATTGGGGCTAGGAATATTTTCCAAGAACAAGTCAAAATGAAATCAGTTAAACTTGATGTCTACAGACAGGTTGAGTTCTTAGGATATCTAAGTGATGAAGAATTAAATAAAAAAATGGCCCAGTCATTTGCCTTGGTTCAACCTTCTTTGTCAGAAGGCTTTGGTCTAACCGGTATCGAAGCTATGAGCGCTGGAATACCAGTTATTGCTTCTGATATTCCGATCTTCAGAGAAATATATCAAGACGGTGCAATATTTTTTGACCCACAATATCCAACTGACTTTGTCAAAGCAGTCAACAAATTTGAAACAATAAATAGAAAAGATCTAATCAAAAAAGGTAAAAACATTGCCAGTCAGTATTCATGGGATAAAATGACAGAGGAAACTTTAGCTATTTACCATAAATAAGTTAGATAAATTTCGATGATAGAGAAAAAGATAATTAGCCTACCAAAAGTTGCATTGGTTTATGATCGCGTCAATACTCCATATGGTGGGGCAGAGAAGCTACTATTATCTCTTCATGAGCTTTATCCAGAAGCTCCTTTATATACAAGTCTCTATAACCCTAAAAAAGCTCCTTGGGCTAAGGTATTTAATGTAAAGGCTAGTTTCTTAAATAAGATTCCATTCTTCAGAAATAAACACCAACTCCTCGCATTTATGATGCCATTAGCATTTGAAAGTTTTGATTTCTCAAATTATGACTTAGTAATATCTATTTCTAGTGCTGAAGCAAAAGGAATCATAACCAAACCTGAAACAAAACACATTTGCTATCTATTGACACCACCTAGATACCTATATTCACACAAGCAGTTTTACTTTTCAAAAAGTCTTTTCTTTAACTTACCTATCATCAATATAATTGCCAAAATACTTCTTAAATACTTAACCTACTGGGACCAAATAGCTATCGATAGACCTGACTATATTATTCCTATTTCAAATCTAGTCAAAAAAAGAGTAAAAACTTTCTATAATAAAACGATATTGGACGCAATTTATCCGTCTATAATTGAGATAGATGAAAATAAAAAACAAAATCATCAAGAAAAGAAAAAGAAAAAAGAAAAAAAAGATAGTCATGGCTATTTACTCTTAGTTTCAAGATTAGTTCCATATAAAAGAATTGACTTAGCAATCATGGCTTGCCAAGAATTGGATCAAAAATTAATTATTGTCGGAACAGGTGAAGAAAAAGAACTATTTAGATCTATGATTTATAAACCAAAACTTATCGATCTTGCCGGAAATGTCTCTCATGAAGCACTAAATAACCTTTACCAAAACTGTTTAGCAGTAATTATGCCCGGAGAAGAAGACTTTGGAATTGTCGCTTTGGAGTCACTATCACACCAAAAACCTGTTATTATAAATTCCCAGTCAGGAGCAGCCGAATTAATTGAAGATAGAAAATCAGGCCTTCACTTAAAAAAGGCTGATTTACAGGATATCAAGTCGAGGATACTTGAGGTGAGGAAGTATGACTTTAGTCCTGCTATAATGAACCGTTGTGTGACTGAGCACAACAAAGAAGTGTTTAAAAAACAATTTAATAGAGCTATAAAAAGTGCCCTAAAGAAAAGTTAAATTATGAAAAATAATTCAAATACATATGCTGTTATTCTAGCTGGTGGAGGTGGAACAAGACTCTGGCCAACTTCAAGAGATGAAACCCCAAAACAATTCCTCAAATTAACTGAAAATAGAACTATGATGCAGATTGCTGCCCATAGAGCTAATCTAATTGTTGATTGGGATAAAATTATTGTTGTCACAAACAAGCGTTATTCTGATGACATCAAAGAACAACTACCTAAAATACCTGCCCAAAATATCATCGCAGAACCCGAAAGAAGAGACACTGCCATGGCTATGCTAGCAGGAACACTTTTAGCACAATCTATGGACCCTAATGCTAATATCTTTAACCTAGCATCAGACCATGTCGTCACAGATGAAGCTGAGTTTGTCAAAGTAATGAATACAGCCCTAGAAGTATCTAGTGCAAAAAAAGATTTAGTTACTGTCGGTATTACAGCTACAACACCAAGTAGTGCCTTTGGCTATATAAAAATTGGTGACCTTATTGAAACCAAAGAAAATAAACTTTCTGTTTATAAGGTATCTAACTTTACTGAGAAACCAACTAAAGAAGTTGCTCAAGAATTTATTAATACAGGTAAATACTATTGGAATGCTAATATGTATGTCTGGTCAGCCCATGCACTAATAGAAGCATTTAGAAAGTATCAGCCCAATATTCTAGCCGAGTCAGAAGAACTAGCTTCAATGACTCCAGAAGATTTTCACAAGAACCTTCCTGATGTTTATGGCAAGGTAGAAAAGATTTCTATTGACTATGCAATCAGTGAAAAAGCAGACAACTTAGTCCTAATTCCAGGTAACTTTGGTTGGGATGACGTTGGTGACTGGAAAGTCATGCATGATCTCTCTCATAAAGACAGCAAAGGTAATGCTGTCATCAAAACAGAAGAAAGCGTAGAACCAGTTGTAATTGATTCAGCAAATAATTTAATTTATTCAGGAGAAAGATTAATTGCTCTTGTAGGTGTAGAAGATCTAGTTATTGTTGATAGCAAAGATATCACTTTGATCGTACCTCGTTCAAAAAGTCAGGATGTCAAAAAGATTGTCACCCAACTTAAAGAGGAAAAGAAGAATCAATACTTGTAGAATATAAATATATGTCGTCTTACGAATTTCAAAAAAGAATTCTTGATTTAACAATTGCAACTGCACTAATCGTAGCCTTCCTACCATTCTGGATTATCATCCCACTTCTTATCTATCTAGAATCAGGAGATCCAATAATCTTTAAACATAAAAGAATTGGTAAGGATGGAAAAGAATTTGAGATATATAAGTTCAGAAGCATGATTCCTAATGCAGATGAATATCTCCACTCTGGTAAAGATAAAGAACTATTAAAGAAATTTAAACAAGGTGACTGGAAACTTGAGCATGATCCTAGAATTACCAAATTAGGCAAAGTCCTTAGATCTCTTACAATTGATGAATTCCCTCAGCTATTCAATGTTCTAAAGGGTGAGATGAGTATGGTTGGTCCACGCGCATACGTCAAAAAAGAACTTAATGAACAAACAAAGAAATATCCAGCTACCAGAGAATTGGTCAAAGATATCCTCTCGATTAAGCCTGGTATTACCGGTCCATGGCAAACAAGTGGCCGCAATGAAGTTCCATTCAAACAAAGAGCCAAGATGGATGCTTTATATGCAAGAAAAAAATCTATCCTAAATGATCTCTTAATTGTTCTAAGAACCCCAAGAGCAATGATTTCCAAGTGGTAATCTAAGACTTATATTTAGTATACTTGTTAAGTAATGCCAAAAGATATTCAGTTACAAGATATTTCAAACACTATGTCAGATGAAAAACTAGACTCTCAAGTAGAAAATTTATTTGTCAAAGCAGCAAAAAAAGTTCAAGACGAGCCAGAGGATAACGTGGTTAAAACCACAAAAGACTCCACAGAAATGTCATCAAAGAGTAATGACTCTAAATCTAAAAAGAAATTTAGTCTCTCAAACCTTTTTAACTCAAAAGGGAAGAAAATTGGATGGGCTGTTTTCTCTATTTTTTTAATTCTGTTTTCAATTATAGCTGGAGTAGGTTTTTATACTTACCAAGTGGCTATGGAACTAAAGACACAAGGTCTTGAAGCAAAAACTACTGGTATGGCTACTTATACAAACTTTAAGAACCAAAATTTACCTGGAGCAGAAGCAGAGCTAAATAAACTCAAAGAACAACTCGCTACAATTAGATCAACTTATTCTAAGCTTAATTTTTATAGAAATGTTCCAATCATTAATAATTATTACTTAGACGGAGAGCATTCTTTTAATGCTGCTGAGGCTGGTCTTAATGCTGGTGGTAAAACTATTGAAGCAATCGCTCCTTATGCTGATGTACTTGGATTTTCCGGTGAAGGAACTTTTGAAGGAGGATCTGCAGAAAATAGAATTAAACTTATTCTAGACACCTTAGAAAAAGTAACTCCTATCCTAGATGAAATCCAAGCAAACTTAGACACTGTCAGCACAGAACTAGCTCAAATTGACGACAACCGATATCCAGAAGATTTTCAAGGAGTAGCTGTTAGAGAACTAATCGCTCAAGCAAAACAAGGAGCTGGTCAAGCAAACCTATTATTATCTGACTACCGACCTATCATTGAATTAATTCCTGACATAGCAGGTTCCAAAGGGGAAAGAAGAAAATACTTAGTCTTATTTCAAAATGATAATGAACTGAGACCAACTGGAGGCTTCTTAACTGCCTACTCTGTAATCTATATTGAAGATGGTAAGGTTACTCCAGAGAAATCAGATGATATTTATGAATTGGATAAGAAATTTAACAAAAGAATTCCTATTCCAGAAGAACTTGGTCGTTATCTTACATCTGAAAGATACTGGAACCTTAGAGACATGAATACTTCTCCAGATTTCAAGACTTCAATGGATCAATTCTTTGAATACTATAAAAATATCCCAGGAGAACCAGATAATATTGATGGAATTATTGCTGTTGATACTCAACTTCTTACAGATCTAATAGAAGTAGTGGGACCAATTAATATCCCTGGGTATGGAACTTTTAGTGCTGAGATTGATCCTAAATGTGATTGTCCACAAATCATTCTTGCTCTATCTGAAATCATCACTAGACCTACTCCATATCTTAGAGAAGATCGTAAAGGGATCTTAGGCCCACTAATGTCTACTATTCTGACAAAGCTTTATTCTTCTCCAAGAACATATATGGCGGACCTATCTAATATTGCACTTAAAGACATCGAAGGTAGACATATCCAAATGTATTTCCTTAATGAAGAATTCCAAAAGTCCGTAGAAGCTATTAATGCAGCTGGAAGGTTAGAGGTAAATGATAATGCTCAAGATTCACTTGCGATTGTTAATGCAAATTTGGGTGGGGCAAAATCTAACCTTTTTGTTGATTACAATGTTACTCAGACTGTTTCAGATGTAGTAGATGGAAGAATTACTAAAACAGTTGAAATTACCTATAAGAATGACCATAAAGCAGATAACTGTAACTTAGAAGCTGGATTACTTTGTCTCAATAGTACTCTTAGAGATTGGACCAGACTCTATGTTCCACAAGGTAGTGAACTTGTTGAGGCACAAGGCTTTACAGAAGAAGCTAAAGTATATGATGAAGCAGGATTTACAGTTTTTGATGGCTTCTTTACCCTTGAACCAATGGCTCAAGCAAAACTAAAGGTTACCTACACAGTTCCATATACAGATGAAACATATAAGATTAACCTCTGGAAACAAGGTGGTATTAACCCTATCCCTATGATCATGGATGTTACAGGTGGACAAGAAGAAGTCTTGGTTAATAAAGACTTAATCTATGAGACTGAGTTCTAAATCTAGTCTCTCTGCTGCCCTTATTCTCAAACGCTCTAATACTGGTGAAGCTGATCGAGTGGTTACTCTTTTTACCAAAGAGAGTGGTCGGATGGTTGTTATTGCCAAAGGTGTTAGAAAACTAAAGTCAACTAAGAGTGCATATCTAGAACCAGGTAACTTAACTAAAATTCTCCTTATTAAAACCAAATCCATGCCTATCCTTACCCAAGCTTCAATCATAGAAGATACTTCTGACATTAGAACTGATCTAGCTAAAATAAGACAGATGACCCAGCTACTAGAGATCATAGATAAGTTATTTGTTGAAGAAGAAGTAGAAGAACATGTCTACCAAATGGTAATGAGAATTAGAACAAAGATTCTTGATGGTAGTAAGATTAATCTCAAAAAAGATCTTATTACCTTAGTTGAATGGTTGGGATACCAAAACCTCAAAGAAACACAGCATGATAGTATTCTTGACTATGTAGCAGAGATTACAGGCAAGAAGATGAAGAGCTTTGATTTTCTTAAGCCTAATTCATAGAACCCATATTTATTGATATCTCCAGTTATAGTGATATAATCATTTAGCAATTTCAATCTATCCGTTTCAATAGCGAAAGCGAGTAATATCAATGGGTATGAAGGTTGAAGTTTTGGATCGTTCTGGTCGCCCTAAAAGTAACGTTAGCGTTAAAGTGTTATATCAGGGCGGTGGACAAGATAATGGTCAAACAAATGGCAATGGGATATTTGATACAGGTGGAAGTGGAGGCAGAATCTCTGAAATCTATGTATCGGGTTCAAGCGCCATGACCTCAGGAGGACGTGCAGCCGGTTACAACGACACAGTAACAGTCGAAGTAAACTAAACTGCTCTATCCTCTCACCACAAGACAGCGTCTTAACTTAGGCGCTGTTTTTATATTAAATGGTATAATAAACCTTAATGTCAGACAAATATAAACCACCGTATCAAACAAAATTTAAACCAGGAGATAGTGTCAAATATGATAATAAACTCTGGAAAATTGACGGGTGGTGTTTACTATCAGGTAGTGAACATGCTTATGATATTAGTACCCCTAGTGGTAAAGGTTTATACATTAAGGGTGTAAAAATTAGTGAAGGCGACAAATACTTCTCCAAAGCCTAAACCTTCTTCACCACCTTCTCCCAACTAAACCCATTCCTACCAAAGTGCCCATAAGCAGCTGTTTCTAAAAACTGTGGTCTTTGTAGCTTAAGTTTCTTTATTATTCCACTTACAGATGTATCAATTAGTTTCTGGGCAAAGTCGTTAATCTTCTTTGCGGAGACTTTATTTGTCCCAAAGGTCTCAACTTCTTGCATTAATGGTTTCTTAATTCCAATAGAGTAGGCCAACCTAACTTCTGCTTTCTTAGCTAAACCATGAGCAACAATATTCTTAGCAATATATCTTGCTGCATATGCTCCTGATCTATCTACTTTAGTAGAATCCTTTCCTGAAAAAGCTCCACCACCCACTCTGGCATAACCACCATAAGTATCTACAATTATCTTTCTACCGGTAAGTCCAGCATCAGAAGTAGGACCACCGATATGCCAGACTCCAGTCCCATTCACAATTAAATCTTTAGGACCAATTGAGAATCCGTATTTATCTAAAACAAAGTTAACTACCTGTGAGAGGATATCGACTTTGACATCAGATAATTTAATTTCTTCATCATGAGGGACAGCAATGACTACCTTGGTTACCTCTGATGGTTTATCATTAATATACTTAACACTAACCTGTGTTTTTCCATCTGGTCTCAAGTAGGGAAGAATATTCTTTTCTCTAACTTCATCTAGTCTCATTGCTAATTGTTGAGCCAGTTCAATTGGAAGAGGCATGAAATTCTTTGTCTCATCACAAGCAAAACCAAACATCATCCCTTGGTCTCCAGCCCCTTGATCATCTACTCCTGTGGCTATTTCACTTGATTGCTGGTGAATATTTACAATGATGGGGGACTTAGTAGTAAACTTAAATCTAGGATCATCAAAGCCTAGCCTTTTGATCTCTCTTCTTGCTATCTTCTTATAATCAACTTTCTTTCCTTGGTAGTTAACTTCACCAGCTAGAACTATTTGATCACTACTAACTAATGTCTCTACAGCTACTCTTCCTTTAGGGTCACGTTTAAGAATCTCATCTAAAATAGCGTCAGAAATTTGATCTGCAATCTTATCTGGATGACCTGCACAAACAGATTCTGAAGTGAATATATATTCATTTGGCATAAAAAAACCTCCTATGTACTTAAGAGGAGGTAACTATTATTTATTTTGTCTTACGACCACATCTTTCCCTCTTAAGTGAATTGGGCACCGTGTCCTTGCCAGAGGCTCGGTTGCCGGGTGAATTGCTTCACCACTCTTGATGTATATAGATATACTAACAGGAAAATGGCTTGATTTCAATTACCTTAATGATTGTTGACAGTTTCGGGTTTTATTTGTTCAAATAAAGTATGTACCAAAAAATAGGAGAAAAAATTAAAGTGGCAGGTGTATACAAAGACTATACCTTTCAACCATTTAAATTTCAGTGGAATGGGCGGCAATTAAAGATTGATAAGATCACTTTGGTTTCTAATATAAAAAATGGTCTTATAAAAAAACGTCTTTATAGCGTCATGATTGGCAACGATATCTTTCGCCTACTCTTTGATAGAGAATCAGAGTCTTGGACCATAGATGAAGTCTGGGTTGATTAAATATGCCCGACATTAATTGGCAAAACAAAATCCTACACATTGATATTAATTCCTATTTTGCCGCCCTCTTACAACAAGAAAATCCCAAGTTAAGAAATAAACCAGTTGGAATAGTCAAAGATGTGGGGAGAACTTGTATCATTGCTGCTAGTAAAGAAGCTAAGAAACTTGGGGTTAGTACTGGAAGTAATGCTTATGAAGCAAAGCTAAAAGCACCTGACATAGTCTTAGTACCAGCTCAATTTGATCGCTATCTAGATGCAACCAAAAGACTTAAGAAAATCTTTATGAATGTTAGCCCTAATATTTATATTTATTCCTTAGATGAAGCCTTTGTTAATATTTCTCACTGTCAGAAATATCTTTATCCAGATGTAGAACAATTAGCAAAAAATATCCAACAACAAATTCAACTAGAACTAGGGGAGTGGGTAACAAGTAATGTTGGTATTAGTGCTAATTACTTTCTAGCCAAAATTGCCTCAAATATTGCTCCCAAAGGAACTGTCTTAACCATTGATGAAAACAATCTTGATGGAATCTTAGCTGAAGTACCTTTTGCAGAAGTTTGTGGAGTTGGCTTAAGATTAGAAAAGAAATTAAAAAAACTTGGTGTCACTAATCCATACCAGATTAGATTCTACTCTCAAGCAGAACTAGAACTATTCTTTGGACCATTCTGGTCTAGAGAGTTATTAAAAATTGCCTACGGAGAAGAAACTAATCATCTAGCTTTATTAGAGAAACCGCTTAGTCAAATGAAAAGTGTCAGTCGCTCTATCACTGGCTATCATCTCTACGATGATGAGAAAGAAATTAAAGCCATTATTTATAATCTAATTAGTGAGGTGATACATAAAGTGAGAAAAATGAACTTGGCAGGTAGGCAAGTCAGTATTTTCTTAAACGGCCAAGATCAATTTTGGGCAGATCATCTTACCGTTAAACACTTTATTAATCATGAACAAGAAATGTTTGAAATAATTTATAACAAACTATATAAGAACTGGAAGAGACATTTTAAAATTATTAAATTTGGAGTGAGGATGTCACTACTAGAAAAGATGGGCCAAAATTCATTATTACCAAATTGGCAAAAGACAGAAAAGATTCATCAAGCTATGGATGATGTGAATGATAAGTATGGCTTATTTACCCTAAGAACTGGAGCGCTACTTAATCAACCAATCATTAAACCAGAAGTAACTGGTTTCTTAGGGGATAGGATATATCAGTTAGGAGAATAAATTAAATAAAGTTATTCAATTACCACCCGAGCATCAAGAACAATAGACTTGTCAGGTAATGCTAATAAAGGATTAATATCTAACTCAATAATCTCAGGGAAATCAGTAACAAGCTGAGATAATCTTCCAATACATTCAACTAACTTCTCTTTATCCACTGCTTGCTGTCCTCTAACACCTTCAAATATCTTGGATGACTTTAAGCCATTAATCATTCTCATGGCATCAACTCTAGTCAATGGAGCATAGGCAAAATCAACATCTTTAAGTACTTCAACGTATATACCACCAAGACCAAACATAATCATTGTCCCAAGACCTGGAGCTTTACTTACTCCCAAGATAATCTCTGTTCCACCTTCTGGAGCCATCTCCATTAAAAGCACACCATCTAGCTTTGCTTCAGGTTTCTTTTCTGAAACTGTCATAAGCATCTGATCATACTTCTGAGCTGCATCCTTGGTAGTGACATTAAGCATCACACCACCAACATCACTCTTATGTAAAATATCATTTGAGACAATCTTCATCGCAAACTTACCTTCATCACCACCTAGTTCAAAACATTTCTGAGCTGCTTCATGAGATGAATATGCTTGGACAGATTTCAAAAGAGGGAAATTATATGCTTCCATAATCTCCATCGCTAGTGCTTCAGGGAAAGAGGTTCTACCTTCTGCTTTTGCTTTAGAAAATATCTGAGTTACTTTGTCATAATCAACATCATCAAAATGGAGTGCCTCTCCAGCTGGTCTCTTACTCCACTTAGAGAAGTTAGATAATGCAGCTAAACTAGCAGCCGCTGGTTCTGGGAAAGTAGTTGTCATAATATCAGCTGCTTGAAGCATTTCTACACCTGTATGAACACTTTTTTGTCCCATGAAACTAACTACAATTGGCTTTTGACTATCCTTGGTGACGTCGATAATAGCCTGAGCTGTTTCTTCTATCTCTGTCATTGATTGAGGAGTAAGAAGGACGATAATTCCTTCTGCAGCAGGGTCTTTAATAATGGCTTCTAGTGCCATTTTATATCTATCAGCTCTAGCATCACCCAGAACATCAACCGGGTTATGAGTACTAGCAGCTTCTGGAAGAGCTTCTTTCATTACTCTAACTGTTTCTTCACTAAGTTCTGCCATTTCAAAACCATGCTTGACCACTTCATCGGTAGTGAGAACACCTGGACCACCGGCATTAGTTAAAACAACTATCTTATTTATTTGGGTTTGAGGATTTACACAAAATATTTGAGCAAAGTTAAAAAGGTCTTCGATAGTATTAGCTCTGATAATACCGGCTTGAGCAAAAAGAGCTTCATAAGCACTATCTCCACCACTGAGTGAACCTGTGTGTGAAGCAATTGCTCCTGCGCCAGCTTCTGTTCTACCTGATTTTAAAATCACAACTGGCTTAGGATTATCTCCTTTATTTAGTTCAATCAGAGTATCAATAATCTCCCGAGCATTACTTAGTTGTTCTACATATAAAGCCACAACTTTAGTTTGAGGATCAGTGTGTAAATACCTAATCATATCTACTTCATCAACATCAGCCTTATTTCCAATACTGACAAATTTAGAAAAACCAATGGCCATTTTGTCTGCATAATCAAGGACAGCAGTACAAAGAGCTCCAGATTGTGACATAAAGGCAATGTTACCTACCTCTGGCATTAGTGAAGCAAAAGAAGCATTCATCTTGTTCTGTGCATTTATCACACCCAGACAATTAGGACCAATCAAAGCAATATCATTCTTACGACAGACATCTTTAAGCTGTTCTTCTAGCTCCACATTACCAATTTCCTTAAAGCCTGCAGAAATAACAACGGCTGCTTTTGCACCCTTAGTTGCAGCAACTTTAATCACATCAGGAACAAACTTAGCAGGAATGGCAATCACCACAACATCAATACTCTGATCTACATCAGCAATATCATGATAGACCTTATGGCCATACAACTCATCTATCTTGGGATTAATTGGGATAATTTTACCTTGGTAACCTTGAGTACTAAGATTTTTTACAACATCATTACCGACAGTTTTCTCACGGGATGAAGCTCCTACAATAGCTATTGATTGGGCGTTAAAAAGTGCATCAAGATTCATAATTACATTCTAGCGTAATTTAATGAATATTTCTTGGGTGTGATCTTAAACTAAGTTTAATTATTTAAAAAACTCTTGCAATGCATCTAAAGTTTTTCTCATGTCATCTTGAGTGACAATTAAAGAAATCTCTGTATAAGTTGATACTATCTCTAAAATATTAACTCTCTTTACAGCAAGTGATCTTATTATCGTATAAATTACATTTGGAATTGGGATATAAATATCAGAAAAACGAGCACTGACTCCCACTAAATTATCTAAAACAACTTTAGGTTTTACTCCAAAGTGGGTTAAGACATCTTCTCTTAAACTTTCTGGGATAATTAAAGTAATTTCATTAGTACTCTGCGTAATAGTAAGGAAATCTTTATCTGATACTAATGTCTCTCTTAACTCTTGAGCTTTTCTAATCGTCAGCTGATTTTTCTCAAACGTAATATCAGAAAGGGGAGATCTGACAACAATGTCATCTAATTTTATTTTTTGAACTAAAGGAGCTGTTTTTTTTATCTCAGGAGCCATTCTAGATAGAGCAGTTACTATAGATGTTTTCTTTACAGGTTTAAATGTTTTTTCTTCTACTTTATCTAAAATCTGCTCTGCATAAGCGCTATAGTTAAGCAAACCTTCACGCATTGCTTCAAAGGCGGTTTCATCATTAGCTAGTATTTCTGACACTACAGTCGATATTTTTATCATATTTCATTCTTATTTTGTAACGTATATTACAAAATGTATTATATATGAATTATATCATGGTTTTTTGTACAGATTAGAAACTTACTGATAAGCTACTTCAAGTTAATTTTAGATAAAATATATGCCAAACAATGAAATTTTAATACATGGGACCGGAAGTTTATCTCAATATGAGGGTGATGGTGATGATTATGATCGTTATTATCTTCCTGCAAGAGCTATCATAAGAGCATTAGCAGATAGAAGACAAGGTTTGGAATCTCATATTATACTTCCTGGGACTCAGTTAGATGAGACTGTCAATTTTTTAAATGATACTCTCAGCCCAAATGATACAAATTTACCTTCACTCGGAGAGAGTGCTTACAGAACGCCAGATGAGCAGTATTTAATGTGGCAAGAAGTTGAAGAAAATATAGAACAATTTATCCTCTGGTTAGTTGAAAATAATCTGCAACATGCACTTTTAGGATTGCTTCCCTATGCATCTTCTGAGGACTATTGGTCAGTCTATGAAACACTAGTAGAACGTGGTTTTAATATAAGAACAAATATGGACAGATTAGATGATGCCGCTTGGCTTGAGAATAGTTGCTTTGCACACAAAGGAGCTTACTTTGAATGGATTAATAACTCTATTAGACAAGAGGACCTTACTAATTATGAAGATATTAATAGACCTACTGGATATGTTGCCTGCTCTCCAAGTGAAGCAACACTAGCTCTTAATAGACTTAGAGCTAAATTAGGAGATGGACCAGTTTTATTCAAACCAATTTATGGTGGAGGAGGCTATGGAATTAAATACTTTAATTCTATTCTAGAAGCACAAGAAGCATTAGATAACTCTACATACCAATTTGAATATAACACTTATGATGAGTCTCAACTCCATCCAATTTTAATTCAAGAAGCTATTAACATCCAATATGATGACATGGGTGAAGTGGGAATTTCCGTTCAATTTAATGGCAAAAATATCATTGGGCTCACAAGGACGTTAGGAGATGGGTCAGGGCATTGGAGTGGGAATTTATTAATTAATTCAGAAAACTCTCAAGCAGCTGGTATTAGTCATAATATGTTTTCTTTGGCAGAAACTATGACTAGGCAATTGCTAAGTGAAATATCTCCTGATGGGAGAGGTGGCATAGACTTTCTAGTTTCAAATAACAATGGTTCTAGTGAGTTACACTTTATAGAGTTGAACGGTGGTCGAACAACTGGAGCTGAAGAAGCTGTTCAATTTGAAAGAATAGTACAAAGTAATAATGGCGTAACTGGCCTTCATAAATATTCAATTGATCCTAACAGTGATCTTACCATTCATGATATTGCAGAATTACTAAGAACAAATGGGAACCTCTTTAGTTTTGATGAAAATGACAATCCTGTATTTGGGTTATTGCCAATAATTTGTATTGGAGATCATCTTACTGTAGTAGGATATGCAAGAAACCATCAGGAACTTCACCAAGCATTTCAATTATTATCAGAAAGACTTTAGATATGAATCTAATAGACTTATTTCAGCAACTAGTACAAATTGACTCTCCAACGGGAAAAGAAGAAAATATTTCTAACTTTGTTTCTAATTTTATCAAAGAAGAATGTAACCTTACTCCTCTTACTGACACACATAACAATGTTTTTGTAAAAGTAAAAGGAGTAGGGGAACCTATTTTTTTTAATGCTCACCTAGACACTGTTCAACCAGGGGAAAATATTGTTCCAATAATAGAAAATGGCATTATAAAAAGTCAAGGAAATACTATCTTGGGAGCAGATAATAAAGCTAGTGTTGCTGCAATCTTATCTTCCCTTAAAGATTTAAATACAAATAATTTAGAACATCGTCCTTTAGAAATCCTTTTTACAATATCTGAAGAATCAGAGAACCTCGGTGCAATTAATTTTGATAAATCTATGATCAAATCAAAAATAGGTTACATCTTTGATCTAAATCGACCTGTGGGAACGATTGTAAAATCAGCTCCATTCTATGCTAGGTTCTCAATAAAAATTAATGGTAAATCAGCCCACGCTTCAAGAAGAGATTTATCTATTCCAGCTATGGATTCATTAGTAGAAATAATTAATCTTATTGAGAAAGTTAGAAAAAAGGAATTAATAATAAATATTGGAGAAATTAACGGAGGAACTGCCAGAAATACTGTTATTGGAACTATTAGTATAGAAGGAGAATTTAGAAGTGTTAATAAAATCATCTTTTATAAAACAAAAGAACTTTTGGAAAAAAAACTTTCAGACATCAATGATAAAACAAAAAGTCAAATTTCATTTGAAATAATAGTAGAAAATCCTGGTTATTTACACACTGATGCAGAGATTAATTATGTTAAAACTACTATTGAAAAAATACTTAATAAAAAAATTGACGTGATTGAAACAATGGGTTGTTCTGATGGGAATATTTTTAATAATGAAATAGGTCTCACTACCTTTGATTTAGGAGATGGAGGTGAGGGAGCACACACTACAGATGAATCGATTAGTATAAGTAATTTATCTTTATTAAAAAAACTGGTTACAAACTTAATGATAACTTAAATATTCTCTTCCAAATCCATATTTCTATCAATTAACTCTCTAATAATAGCTGCTTTAGTCTTATTGTATTTCTTGCTTACTGATTCTAAGTAATCATCAATTCTTTGGCTAAGTGGTAAGTTCAATCTTACCTTCAGCTGATATTCCTCTAGTTTTTGTAAATCAAAGTTTTTACTAACCTCTGATTCAATAGATAGGGGAGTGTGGAGTAGTAGATAAGAAATTTCTGATTCTGTCAGGTAACCTCTACCAGCAATATCGAGTAGAGAATTAGCTTCTTCAATATATCTAATCCCACGGTGATTAATTAATATCTCAATTAAAACTAAAATTGTTTTTCTATCTTTAGGAGTTCTTTTATCATTTTGCCAACGAGAAAGCTCACTATTACTAATAGTGATACCTGATTTGTAGAATTGATTGGAAAGCGCGTTTAGAGTCCTGAAGCCGGACTTCATTCTAAATAATTTAAATAGTTGACCAAAAGTATGTTTATTATTAATTTGCGTCATAAGTATAAAACTACCCACTCAATACACACATTATATCATTCATGAGTAAGATTTAATAAATGGGAGTACCAGACTAGAGAACAATCTATCTATGCTTTTCTTTTGCAATACATGCAATTTTATTACTCAATATTTAATTGTTTGAAATAATGCCATCACTGCTATTTAATTATAATTTTAAATAGGGACAATACTTTCATGGTAAGAAAAATCTCTATCCTTCTACTCACTTGTCAGACAGCCGTAATTGTTATCCTGTCTCTTTTTCTTCTTACACCCAAAAAAGCACTATATACTCTAAGTGATATCTTAAATTTAAAATATAAAATTGTTCTGGTTGAGAGATAATTATTTATCTATTGCTTCATTCAGATTGCCAATTACTTCAGGGATAAAAACGTCATACATAAGGTTTGGTTCCATATCGACAGGAGGTACTCCATCACCATTGTGAATTACTCCTTCACGAGCCACGGTCACTACTTCAATAAGATTAGGATCATAGCTTCTTCCTAAAATATCTTTGAGGCCACCTAGAATAGCCTTAATAGTAGCTCCTGTACTATAGACATTATCAATAATAACAATCTTTTCTCCCGCTTTAATTGCTGATTTAATATGCTTTTCTATTTGTCTACCAAAAGCCATATATTTTGGCTTATCTGGAGAAGTAATCGGATTATATACGTAAATACGATCTTCTAAATGTGTCTGAGCTTTTATCTCATCAAAATCACGACTACCTAATAAATCAAGAAGAGGTAGCTCTACTTCATCACAAGCTTCTGTAATCATTGGCATTGATTTAGAAGAAAATGGGGTAATAGCTAAAGCAACATTATCTAACTTCCCAAGCATCTCAATTAAGGCACTGGTCCCAGCATTTTTAACTTCTTCCTCTCTTGGATCAAACCAAGCAATCCAAACTGGCTCTTCATCACTGCCAACGTTCTTTAAAGCTAGTTCTAAGACCATTTGACCAAGAATTATTTCTAAGTATGGCTGATCATCTCTAAATTGAATATCTTCTGGTCTATAGATAGTGGCTTGATGCTCTAATGATTGTTTTGACATATTAACTTAATATAGCACTTTGCTATTAATTCAAAAACCCATAGCAATCAAGAATATTAAAAATATTGACAGAATATTATTTGTAACTTAAAATACTCTAACAAAGTTAACTTAGTCAAGAGATCCCCCCGCCTCCCCGCAAATAACTTAACTAACTGTTTCATATAAATAACAGAAAGTCATTATGTTCACAGAAAAAAAATTAATCGCCCAAGATGTAGATGAGTGTATCTTTAATAGTGTTGATAAACATTATCTTCACTATAAAAAAGAAGCTGAGACTAGAGAAGGAATTGTTGTTCCTTCCCTAGAAGAAGTAATTAGACTTGGTGGAACCCATGCCTTCTTTGGTCAATTTGAGTGGTATGCACAGATGAATAAAGATAATAGAAATGATGAAAAGTTCAATAGGGGACAAGAAAGAATAGATGGTTCCCTAGAAGCACTCACATTATTAGAATCCCAACTAGCTGTATATCTTACTACCAGACCAGAGTCATTACTCAGAGTTACCCAAGAAGAACTTGATAAATATGGCTACCCAGATAGACAAGTAATTTGTAGACCAAAGGAAGTTAACTTCAAAAAGACTACAGAGTGGAAAACATGGATGTTAGCTCAGTTAGCTATGCAATTCCAAGCACAAATGTTGATGGTAGATGACTCAATAAACTTACATCAACATCTAAACCATGCCAAACTAAATGGTAGTAAAGGCTTACTTGATACCATTCTATATGCTGGGCCTATGACACCTAAAGGCAATGGTGAAATGACATGGGAAGAGATTGTCTCATTGATGATGGGTAAAGAGTTTGCTGCTTAATATCAGCACTAATTACCTTAAATAATATTACAAATATTTGACTTATAATAATTAAGTGATTATAATTCCTATTACAAATTAAAATTAAATCCGTTCACAGCAGGAGTCGCGCCTTGCAAAACTTGTCTAACAAGTACGGAGCTTCACAAAATTGAAGCCGAGAGAATCTCGTTAAAATTCAAACTCTTAATCGCTAAATAGTAGAGAGAGTCATAAAGTAAATAGCAGTGATGTTATTTTAAATCAGAGTGGTACCACGAAGTTACTTCGTCTCTGTTCTTATAAATATTAAGAATAGAACGGAGTTTTTTTATGTCAAAAACAGTAAAACTGTGGGACAAAGGTACCAAATCAAATTCCATAATTGAAAACTACTTAGCAGGAGATGATATCTTCTTGGACCAACAGTTAGTTCAATTTGATGTTTACGGATCTTTGGCTCACTGCAAAATGTTATATCAAAATAATTTAATTGAGAAAATTGACTTTGACCACTTAACTAAAGGTCTTAAACAAATCTTAAAGTTAAATAAAGATGGTCAATTTAACCTTTCACTTTCAGATGAAGATATTCATACCAAAGTAGAGAACTACTTAACAGAAATATACCCAGAATCTGGAGGTAAACTTCATACTGGAAGATCAAGAAATGATCAGGTATTAGTGGATATTAGACTTTACTCTAAGGATCAATTAACTGATGTTATTAAATTAGTAATAAATCTAATAAGTGATTTCCAAATCTTTTCAAAAAAACATGAGTTCTTGCCCATGGCTGGTTACACTCATATGCAACAAGCAATGCTTTCATCAGTGGGTCTTTGGGCAGATTCTTTCACTCAAAGCTTACTTGACGACCTGACAGTTGTTCAAACTGCCTATGACTTAAATGATCAGTCTCCACTTGGCTCTGGGGCAGCGTATGGAGTGTCTCTACCTATAGATAGAGAACTAACTGCTAAACTTCTAGGTTTTAAAAAAGTACAAACCAATGCTTTATATTGTCAGAACTCAAAAGGAAAAATTGAATCAACTATAATCCATAGTTTAAGTTCAATCATGAACACCTTGAGTAAGTTTGCTCAAGACATCTTACTTTTTACTACCAGTGAATTTAATTATTTCTCCGTTCCTAAAAGCTTAACCACTGGAAGTAGTATCATGCCTCAAAAAAATAATCATGATGCAATGGAACTGCTGAGAGGAAAAACAAAAGTTATTCAAAGCTATTACTCACTAGTCAGTTCAATCAACAGTGATTTACCGTCAGGATATAACAGAGATACACAGTTAATTAAACAACCTCTCTTTGAGAGCTTCAAAATAACTAAAGAATCTCTTCAAGTGGTGAGTTTATATGTTAATTCTTTGATACCAAATAAGGAAAATATTAAAAAGAATATATCCAAAGAACTATTTGCAGCTCATCATGCCTATCAGTTAATGAAAAAGAATAATTGGTCATTTAGAAAAGCCTATTCTTATGTTGGTAAAAACTTAGATAAGATCCCTAACTATGACCCAATTAAAGTTCTCAAAGAAACTACTACATTGGGTGGACCAGGGAATTTGCAATTAGATTCTTTAGACAAAAACTTACTCCGTCAGTCCTTAACTTTGTCCCAAAGAAAACAAAACACTCATCAAACAATGAGTAAAATAAACATAAATAATTTAAGAAATAAAAATAATGAAAAAAATCACACAATATATAAAAGTTGCTTCACATGAAGTAAAAGAAAAAAAAGTAGACAAAGTAGTCCTACTGTATTCAGGAGGACTGGATACTTCAGTGATGCTCAAATGGCTACAAGACTCATATCAGGCCAAAGTAATTGCACTCACAATAGACATTGGCCAACAAGCTGATGATCTTGAAGAGATCAAACAAAAAGCTCTAAATCTAGGTGCCCACAAAGCATATACGCTAGATTGTAAGGATGAGTTTGCTAATGAATATATTGCCAAAGGGATTAAAGCTAACGCTTCATACCAAGGTCAGTATCACTTAAGCACTCCAATCGGCAGACCTTTACTTGCAAAAAAAGCAGTAGAAATTGCAAAGAAAGAAGGAGCTCTAGTTATTGCCCATGGCTGTACTGGAAAGGGAAATGACCAGGTCAGAATTGAGTCATCAATTCTTTGTTATGACTCTTCCATGAAGATCATTGCCCCTGTAAGAGAGTGGGCGATGGGTAGAGATGAGGAGTTAAAGTATGCAAAGAAACATAATATTCCAACTCCTCAAGCTCAACAAGGAGTCTCATATTCCTGGGATGACAACATGTGGGGAGTCACTGGAGAAGGTGGGGAAATAGAAGATCCTAAACTTGAACCAAATTATGAAAAAATTCTTCAGGTATGCAAGATTCCAGAAAAGGCATCAAGTAAAGCAGAGTACCTTGAGATTACTTTTGATAAAGGGGTTCCTACTCATTTAAACAATAAAAAGGAAAAACTATCTAATTTAATTATTAAGTTAAATAAAATAGGTGGTAAACATGGAGTAGGAATTACAACCTTAATTGAAGATAGATTGGTTGGTCTTAAAGTCAGAGGAGTTTATGAAGCCCCTGGTGCTGCCATTATTACCAAAGCACATTATGACTTAGAAAAAATTGTCTGTACTCAAACAGAGAATGAGTTCAAAGAAATAATAGATAAAAAATGGGCTTACCTTTGTTACTCAGCTAAATGGTTAGAACCAACCATGAGCCATCTCAATAGCTATATTGAGTCAGTTAGTAAAAAGGTAACTGGGGTAGTAAAACTGAAGTTATTCAAAGGAAACATTACCATTGTTTCAGTAAGTTCACCAAACTCTCTCTTTGATGCTGATTTAGCTACCTTTGATAAGAATAGTAAGTTCAATCAAAACTCTAGTGCAGGGTTTATTGAGATCTATTCATTAGCGATGAAGACGGCTAATTTGAAGAAGTAGTTAAAAATAGTTACTAAAAAGCCCCTATTTAATAGGGGCTTTTTGTAATGCACATTGATTAAATATCTACTTGATAATAAAATATCAATTAGAATGAACAAATATTTATTAACTACTGGTAATTCAATTATTATCCGCCTAAGGTGGAGTATTTGATTTAGTTAAAATAATTTAAGATCAGAGCCCCGCCTTAGGCGGGTTTTTTAATTCCCAAAAATTATAAAAAATATAAATCTAATATCTAATTACTATGGCAAAAAAATTATCAAAACAAACACAGCAAGAAAAAGAATTTCTTGAAAAACTATTTAATGAATCTACAAAAAAAGTAACCTCACAATACCTGAAGTTTAGTAAAACTACAGTATCAGAAGCTAAAGACTTTGAGCTTCTAGAACCTCTTTTTCTATTACAAAAAGAAAACTTCTTTAATGGGCTTAGTGATTCACTAAACCTTGCAAAAAATGCTCAATCTAAAACACGATTGGAAACTAAAAGAATCTCATACCATAACAAAGAAATGAAAAAGTTTTTAGTTATGTTGGAAAACACATTTCCTCAAGCTGGAAATATTTGGGTTCTAAATGGTTTAGTTTTCAAAAGACAAGTGGCAGGGCTAAAAGATCTAACTGGCTTTAATAATAAAGAAGGACTAATCATAGATGTACTTAACTCAGCAGCATCATTGTCATTAGGAGCTCAAAACCCATGGCTGACAAAAATGGATTATTTAGAAGACCTATTGGAAGTTAGGGATAATATTTGTGCTGCCTATCATCCAGGAGTTAGACAAGTTTTTACGCTAAAAAAATTAGCAAACCTCTACCCAAATAAAAATGTTAAAGATGTTGTTGTGCATACAGAATCATCGGGGAGTGTTGTTGATTCAATTGCGATTGAGTCAGCTTCAGCCTTTGCAGAAAAACAATTAGGAAATGTTAACAACAAAGTACTTGCAGTAAATGGAACTTGGGCTGGTGGCTATGGATCAGCCAGAGAAGGATCAGGCTTTGGAGTAGACAATCAGCAAGTTAAGAAAGCTGGAAAGAATACCTGGGTTGACCGTTGCTTACCTGCTCCTATTAAGAAAAATAGAAAGATATTCCTGGACCTACTAAAAGAAAAACTTTCTAATCAAAAAGTAGCTGGTATTTATTTAGAACCAGATGTTGTGGGTGATTTAGGTCTCTTCTCAGTTGACAAACAACTATTAGAAGCTGTTAAAAAACTAATGCTCAAACACAATCTACCAATCATTTTAGATTGTGTGCAACAACTTGGCAGATCTGGTAGTTACTGGGGAGAGAACGTTGATCAAGTATTTAATGATTACCCACTATTGATCTTAACTACTGCAAAATCAGCTTCAAATGGACAACCATTTGGCTTTGTCTTAATGCCAAAAGAAATCGGAGATTGTGCATATCCAGTCAGTCAAATTACTACTAACCAGATGAATGGACCGTTATTAAGATCATTAGTCGTTGCTGAAATCTTATCTAACAAACTATTTCAAAAATGGCTACAAAAAAAATCTAAAGATATAGAAAAAGTAGCTCTTAAGTATGGTTTTCAAAAGAATAATTTAGGTCTTAGAGGCAAATACTTAAACAGGGGTATTTACGTTGGGAATAACGATCTAGTTAAGCTAGTTCAATTAACTCTTTTTATAGAAGATGGCATTCTTGTTGGGGCAACCCCCAATAGCATTAGATATCAACCAATGCTATTGGAATATAGTGAAACTAATCTTTATGTAGCAGAAACAATCTTTAGAAAAGTAAAACTAGTTAAAGAAGGTAAAGTATCATCAGAAGTAGAAAGTATTTATAAAAAGATGAATAATACTGTTTCTGGATTGGCTAGGGATAATATCTAAATGAACTTATTTACCCAATACTTCTTCTTAAAACAGATGCTAACTTTACTTCATAAGTAACATCAATTTTGTTTTCTAACTTAGTACCAACTAAGCTTGATAGCTTTAAATGTTCTAATTGATATGATGTGGTTGGTTGGAGAGTCTTACCCAAATACTCTTCAACCAGCTGAACATCTCCCATTACTTGAGACCATCCTAAATTCTTCTGAGCCAGTTGAGATAAGTTTTTCTTATTTAAATACTTACCAGCAAATGATAAATCATCTTTAAAATATAAGTAATATTTTTCAAGAATAGGTAATAATCCTTTTTCTCCAATTTCACGAATCCCTCTTCCAGTTCCTATAAACTCAGGAGGTATCCCTAATGAATAAAGAGAACCAGTAAAACCAATTGCTCTTGGAAGAGATTTCTCTCCCATTGTTCTTGAATATCCTAGTAAACCAGTTTGATTAAACCTTTCTCTTCTTTTAGGAATTGAACTAGCAACTATGTTAATTTCATCAGCTAGATAAGTTAAGCTTTCTTGATAATATTTTTTAAATATTTCAATAATTTGAATCATTTTCTTCTCATCCTTAGCTGGAATTTTAACCGCCTTTCTTTTAGGAAGTGTTCTTTCAAGATAACTAACGGCTTTCTTAACTTTGTTTTCACTGAAATCATACCTAAAAGCACTCTGAAGAAGAACAGTTCTAACTCCAGAGTATTCTTTTGAAAATTCTTCAACTCTATCTGGACTAAGACCTCCTCTGAATGGTAGTAAGCCTGGCCCTAGAATAGGATAGATATCAATGCCCATCTTTTTCTCAAGGGAAGAATAGCGAGATAATGCAATCTTTGTAGCCAAAACAGAACTTACTAGCCCGGCAGTTAAAGCAGGGTCAGAACGAGCAATTAGAGGTCTTATATAAGTAGGTTTAGATCCAAACTTTTCTGATAACAAATTAAAATATTCTTCTATCATTTGATCAGAATTAATAATAATATCAACATCTTCAATTAAAGGGATAAGCTCGATGTTTTTCAAAGTATCTTTTGTATGTAATAACTTATGCTGCAAAGAACTTAACTCATGAAACGCGTCATGAACACTAATCATTTCCTGAGCTGATTGAACCATAGGAAGGATTAACTCAAATAATGGTTTTGAATGTAAGCCTGCTTTTTTAGTAATGTTTGCAGCACTAAATAGAGCCATTAATGATCGCCCTAATCTAAATTCATTCTCTGATTTGATATCAGGTATTCTGAAAGTTAAAAATAAATCCTTTCCTAGCTGATTCTTTCTAAAGAACTCAGGGTACTCTCCAAGTAACTTCTCAATCACAGCTTCGTCTACAAGCTTCCCCTCCCAATCCCACATACATTCTGAAATACCTATTTGAGAATATGCTAGATATGATTCTTTAATTTCATCAGCCGTACTAATAAATTCATTCTTTTGAAAAAATGGCGACTTAGAATGGTCTGGATGTTGTGTTGCCATTGTGGCTGGTATTTTACGTTTATACATATTGAACAAACCTCCTTATCCTTTTCATTGCTTCTTCTAATTCTGGCAATGAAGCTGCAAAACTTAATCTAAAGTAACCAGGGGCCATGAAAGCTTCTCCTGGTACAACCGCAACATTTTCTTTTGATAAAAGCTCCTGGCACCAATCTTGAGAAGTTTTATATCTATCTCCCAACAGATTTGAAATATTTACAAAGAAATAGAAAGCACCTTGTGGTTCTACAAACGAAACTTCAGTAATTTTATTTAATTCATTAATCAAATATGATCTTCTCTTAGCCAAAGATTGGACTGTTTTGATCACAGATTCTTGTTTTCCATTCAAAGCCTCAAGAGCTGCATATTGAGATATAGATGAAGTGTTAGAAGTGGTTTGACTTTGTAATGAAACCATCTTCTTAATCACTTCTCTTGGACCAGTAGCATAACCAACTCTCCAGCCGGTCATAGAATATGACTTAGAAACTCCATTGATGGTAATTGTTTGTTTTGCAACCTTTGCACTTAAAGAAGCAATAGAATGATGTTTTTTACCAAACAAAATGCTTTCATATATTTCATCAGAAATAATATAAATCTCATGTTTTATAACTAACTCTGCAATTCTAGTCAATTCACTTTTACCAATTACTGCTCCAGTAGGATTTGCAGGACTATTTAAAATAATTGCTTTCGTTCTTAGAGTAATTTTCTTTTCAATATCGCTAGAAGTTAAAACAAATGGAGAAGATAAAGAAACTAAGACTGGTTTAGCTCCTGACAGTTTAATTTGCTCAACGTAAGTACTCCAGGTAGGAGTACCAAGTATTACTTCATCTTTAGGGTTACAAATGACTTGTAGTGCGTTAAAAATTAATTGTTTTGCACCAACTCCAACAACAACTTGCTCAGGAGTAGTAATAATTTTGTTTTGCATAGAAAATTTCTTTGCAATAACCTCTCTTAATTCACTTATTCCTTCGGTAGCTGTGTATCTTGTTTTGTTATCTTTAATTGCTTTGATTGCAGCATTTTTAATATTTTCAGGAGTTGGAGTATCTAACTGCCCTGAAGTTAAATTAATTACAGACTGTCCATTCGCAATTAATTTTGTTACCAACGCATTTAATAATAGGGTTGGGGATGGCTCAATTTGTTGAGCACGATATGATGTTTTCATATGTTTTTGGACAAGAAAAAAATCCTGCCGCTAACCTGAATACTTTATATTCTTGGTTAGGGACAAGATTCAAAAATCTCGTGATACCACCCTCCTTCATTTTGATGTCACCATCAAAATCTTTGTAACTACGACACAAAAGTGCTTATAGTTTTGCATATGATTACGGATGCTTCCGGCGAGGGTCTAGTTTCTTATAAATAAGATTTCTTCCTGCAGCTAAAGGGTGTTAACCCTCTCAACGCTTTTACAATGTAATATTAACTTAGTGTTAAATGAATTGCAATATCCACATTTGTCAATTTAGATGTACATTAATATTAAACTAATCGTGAGTTTTAAGGTTAGATATTATTATTAATACCTATTCCACAACACCTGATTAGTCACTTCATGATGATAAATAACCTCTGAAGTTTTAACTATAGTTCCTAAGCTCTTTGGTGATCTATCTGCTACTACCTGCTTATGACTTATATACTTACCATGAGTGTCATCACCTAATATTTTTTTCATTAAATCACTAGACTTAAAGATTCTAATTGCATCATAAATAGTACTAGGTAAGAACCTTAGTCTATCTCTTTTGCCAGCTTCTTTCTTTAACTTAGTACCTTCTAGACCAGTCCTTAAGATTGTATAGAATGCCAAATATGGATTAATATCTGGAGCAACTGACCTAATCTCTATTCTTGCTGACTTAGCATTACCTGCAGGAATACGTATCATTGCCCCTCTATCACTTGCAGAAACTTTAATCTGGTTAGGTGCCTCAAAATTAGGATCTAATCTTCTATATGCATTTACACTAGGGTTAAGAACTAAACAAAGCTCAGGAGCATGATTTAATATTCTGTCAATAAATCCCCATGCTAATTTAGAAATCTTTTCTTTTCCTTTATCATCAAAGAATAAATTCTTCTTACCCTTAATTAAGGATATGTTAAGGTGCATACCAGAACCATTGACTCCTGCAATTGGTTTAGGTAAGAAAGTGGCTGTCATGCCCATGGTATTAGCAACCTGACGGCAAACTAATTTGTATAACAGGATATTATCCGCAGCTAATAAAGCATTACTATATGAAAAGTTTAATTCAAACTGAGAGGGAGCCACTTCTGGATGATCTTTTTCATTCATAAAACCCATTGCTCTTTGTACTTCTGCTGACCTATCTATAAACTGTCTTAATTCATCTAAAGGTAAAGAATGATAGTAACCTCCCTGTGAAGCCAATGTAAATCCAACAGCTCGATTAAAGTTCTGTTCTACATCAGTGCCTTTCATCAAAAAGCCTTCTACTTCTGCAGAGAAATGGGGAACTACACCATCTTTTTTTGCCATCTTTACCATGAGTTCAGCAAGACTACTTCTGAAGTCAGCTGGATGAAACTTACGATCAGGGGTAAGAATATTTGCAAACATGATAACTTTACCCGGTCCAAAAATATCTGATGGTAAATACCTAATACTGGACCAATCAACTCCCAAGCGTAGATCTGATTCATTTAAATCACTAAAGCCTTTAATTGAGGAACCATCAAAGGTCAAGTTATCTGCCCCGCCAAGAAAAAACTTTTTATCATAATCAAGCATGTGTAAACGACCTTCTAGATCAGAGAAACACAAGGTAATGGCTTTTAGTTTAGTTTCTTTTTTAAAATACTCTCGATATTCTTTTTCTAATAAAGCAGGGTCTATAGTTTCAGATCTTTTAATAGCGGTTAGATTTAATTCCTCTAACTTTTCATAAGATATTTCAAGAAATGGGGTTATCGTTTTATTATTTAGCATAATTATTTACATATTTATTATTAATTTAGTATTAATTAATATATAAGTTAATATGATTAATGTAAATATGTTAAATTAAGTTATTGTGTCGTAATTGACTCCATTATCATTTTTTGGATATTAAAGACGTATATAATATTGTCATGAAACACCTTCTACTAACATCTCCCCTCAACACTTACTACCACGTTAGACATGGCCAAACAGACCTTAATTTAGAAAAAAAGTACCAAGGAACAAGTGATTATCCTCTTAATGAAAATGGTATTAATCAAGCTGCTAGAGTTAAGTTAGATCAAGCTCCTGATCTTGTCTTTTCCTCACCATTTAAGAGATCTACAAGGACAGCTGAGATTATCACAGGTATTACACCCAACCATGATTCTAGAATTAATGAAAAAGATGGAGGAGAAATAGAAGGTTGGAGTTATGACAAAATATTTAAGAATTACCCAGAAATTAAACCAGATTTCAATAACCCTTTGGAAGATCTTCTTTCAATACACCTTCCAAGTGGTGAATCTGACTTAGATGTAATAAAAAGACTCCATCAATTTATTTATGAACTAGAAGAAACACACAAAGGTAAATGTATTTACATCTTTGGTCATTATGGGACTGGAGTAGCAATGAGATATATCTTTGGTAAAACAAAAGAAGAGATATTCAAACATGTTGAGAATTGTAATGTAGAAAAATTAAGTTAAATAATGAAAAAATATACAAAAATAAACATTCACGATCAGAAACCAGAAACTACACACAATGGCAGTGTCAATTTAATTCGCCTTATTCACAATGGAGAAACTAATGCAAATATAGCGACCATGAATAAAGCTTGGTTAGATAAGGGTCAACAGTTTACTCCTCATAAACACCCAGATAGTATTGAATATTTTCTTATTACAAATGGCAGTGGAACAATGCTCATTGATGATAATTGGTTTGAGGTAAAAATAGGAGACTTTATTACTATCCCAGTTGATTCTTTACACAGTTTAAAAAACACAAGTGACACACCACTAGAATTTATTTCTCTCAGAGGATTAATTAACAAGTAATTATGATAAAATCAATCTAATGATCAAAACAAAGCTTCACTTTAAACTAGCTTTCTCTACCACCTCATCATTATGATGGGGTAAATAATTGTAATTAAAATATAAGCCCCTATCTAAATAAATACAGATAGGGGCTTTTTAGTGGAATAAATATGAATAAACAAATAAATATAATCTTTGACTTTGATTCAACCTTAGTAACTATAGAAGGTATTGATGAGCTAGCTAAATTAAAAAACAAAGAGCAAGAAGTAATAAAACTAACTAATTATGCTATGAGTGGAAAGGTTAACTTAGAAGAAGCCTTTATTAAAAGATTAGAAATAATAAAACCAAATAAAAATGACCTTAATGTAATCTCTCAACTATATAGAGACAACATTACCAATGGAGCAAAAGAGGTAATTGATAATTTACATGACAAAGCTAATCTCTTTATTGTTAGTGGGGGATACAAATGCTCTATGCTTCAAACCACTGATTACTTAAATATAAAAAAAGAAAATGTTTTTGCCAATCAGTTATTGTTTGATAAAGAAGATAACTATCAATGCTTAAACGAAGAGATTCCATTATGGAAAAATAATGGTAAAGAAATAATAGTTAAACAAATACAAAAAGAAAATCCATACAAAACTATTTTTATCGGTGATGGATACAGTGACTATGAAACTTCTAAGTGTGTTAACCAATTTATTTGCTTTGCAGGCGTAGCAAAGAGAGAAGATGTAATGAGAAAATCAAAGAGAGTAATATATAAGTTAAGTGAGCTAAGAAAATTTTTAGATTAATTAGAATTAATATCGTTATCAATTAACCCTCTAAATACCTCTGCTTTACTTGTCTCATACTGTCCCGATACCCAGTCTAAGTATTTACTCATATTTTTTGGTAAAACTAAAGATATCTTAACTAGTTTCTCTTCTATCTCATCATTGTCATGATCTTCTTCATATAAGTTCATGTCTAATTCGAGATCACCTTCTCCTAATAATTCCTTAAGTTCTATAGAAGATAAGAAACCTTTATTTGCTAAAGATAATAATTGGTTTGCTTGATAAATATTCTTAATTACTCCATAAGCAATGAATACTCTTAAGATTATAATATATACTTTTCTGTCACTAGGTAATCTAGATCCTTTTTGCCAACGGGATAATATACTCTCACTATAAACAAGTCCTTCATCAGCAAGTGCATCAGCAAAGCTTGCTAAGGTTTTAAAACCTGCTCTTTTTCTATACCTTTTTAATAAAGTGCCAAAAGTGATTTGTTGCATTTTTTTTTACAGTACCTTCATTATCTCAAAGGCTGCAATGTATAAGGCTTATACAATAAATTCACATTTAGTAAAGATAAATGTTCAAATATATTTAATAGTCATAGTTCTTGACTATTAGTATCTATTTATACGGTTATAATTGAAAAAGATGAACAATATTAATTTTATTAAATACCACTTCAAAAACGATACAGACAAATCAAAGGTCCTAAGATGGCAACATGGATTATTAGTTAGTAAAACTCTTAAAAAATTATCTAGAAAATAATAAAGAAACACCAAAGAATATTACAAATCTTCTTAATGCTGCACTAGGGCATGATCTTATTGAAGATACCAATTGCTCAGAAGAAGAAATAATTAAGCAGTGGAATAATGAAGTCTTAATATTGATAAAAAGCCTAACAAACACTAAGGGCGATGAGAACTTTGATGATTACCTTAATAATCTAAAACAAGCTTCTGATGAAGTAATTATCATCAAACTAGCTGATATAAAAACAAATACTCAAAGTTCAATAAAAAATTACCAAATTTTAAAAAAAGAATGGTTTATTTCATTTTGGATTCCACTTCTCAAAGACTATTTAGAAATATTTAAAGAAACTACTTCTAATAAATATCCGTTAACAGTTAAAAATCTTATTAAAGATATTAAGGCTGATTTTAATAAAATAATAGAAATAACTGATAATAACTAACCTACTCCCACTCAGTGGTCCCGGGTGGCTTAGCAGTTAAATCATAAACAACTCTGCTAATACCTTTTACTTCTTTAAGTATTCTAGAAACCATTGTATTTAGGTACTTCTCTGGAAAATCTACATTAGGAACTGCTGGTACTCCAGTCATAAAATCATTAGTAATAATGGTTCTAATAGCAATAGATCTATTTCCTTTTTTGGAGAAGGGTAGGGGAAGAGAAATAACAGGAACCTGACTTACCACTTTCATTAAATCATTTTCAAATAACTCCTCATTAACAATCTTATCTGCCTGACGTAATTGTTCAATTGTTTCTTTATTTAACTTTGTAGGAGTAATTTCAGTTACTGGGCCTGACTCTTTCTCTCCAAATAGATACACAACTCTATTTATTTTATGAAAAAGTTTAGGAATACTCTTTGCCATCTCAAATAATACAGGCCAATCCATCTCACCACTAATGGCAACAACATAACTATATGTACGACCATCACCTTGAACACCAACTGATTGGATAGGAAGTAATGTTACTTGATGTTTATCTGTACAATATTTTTTCAGTCTTTTATTAATCTCTTCAAAATCATCTTCTATATATGGCTTCTTGGTACACAGAATACGAATAGCTAGACCAGGACCAGGGAATGGATGTCTCCAAACCAAGTGTTTAGATAAACCTAGTTTTTCTCCTAACTGACGGACTTCATCTTTATGATAATCAGCTAATGGTTCAATCACTCTGCCTTGATTACGTAACTTTCTAACAAGCTCAGTATCATTATGATGAGTCTTAATTACATTGGCATTTTTGGATATGTTATCTGAAGCACTTTCAATTAGATCTGGTCTTAAAGTACCTTGAACTAGGTAGATATCTTCATCAGGTATATCTAATTCTCTTAATTCTTTTTCTGAAACTTTGATAAAGGTATCTCCAATTATTTTTCTCTTTTTCTCAGGTTCAATTGTCTCATTTAATGGGAGTGTTTCTTCTCCTTTTATCATAGTTTTGGCTGATAAAAATTCCCTAGAGACATCTACCACTTTTAGTTTAAGACCGACTTTTCTTAAGGCTTTTTCAACTTGCTCACTCTCCTTATATCTCATAAAGCCATGATCAATATGAAGTGCAAATACTTTCTCACTTCCTAATGCTTTTGTCACCAAAGCTGCAACTACAGTTGAGTCAACTCCACCACTAACTAAGACCAAAGCATAACCATCACCGACATGATTCTTAATTAACTCAATGGCTTTTTCTTCACGATCTTTCATCTTATATATTGGCTTTAACTTAGCTACTTTAAATAAGAAATTAGCTAAGATATCTTTACCATTTACTGATAGATCAACTTCTGGGTGAAACTGGACACCAAACCATGGTTTATTTTTATGTTCAATTCCGGCAATTAATTTTCCAGATTTAGCTATTACTCTAAACTCCTTACCAACCTGATCTACTGTGTCTCCGTGAGTTAACAATACAGTTTGTGTTGAGTCTAATGAATCAAAAAGTAAACTATCTGTTTCTACAGAGATATCAAAAACACCATCTTCTCTAACCGCTTTTTTTTCTACAGTGCCCCCATGGACATAATTAAGCAGTTGCATGCCATAACAAATACCAAAAATTGGGACAGAGACTGAGAAAAGATCTGGATTATATTTTGGAGCATTCTCACCATAAACACTTTCAGGTCCACCTGAAATAATAATTGCTCCATATTGTGCTAACTCTGATGAAGGTGTTTCTAAAGGAAGGATAATTGACTCAACAGCTAGTTCACGAATTCTTCTATCGATAACTTTTGCATATTGTGCACCAGCATCTAGAATAGCTACTTGCTGTTTTTTATTAGGTTCAGTCATATTTATTAAATTTTAAATATATTAAATAACTAATTATCAAGAATAATCTTGCCTTCTTCTGAAATAGATTCTATTGAAATAAGAGAGAAGACGGGTACTCCTGTTTCTTTTTCTATCTTTTCAACTCCACCTTGCCACTTCTTATCAAAGATTACCGCCAAACCAACAATCTCTACACCATAATCTTGTAAGGCCTTTATTGCAGCAACAGCAGTACTACCATGAGCTACAACATCATCTACTATCAGCAATCTCATGCCAGGTTGTAAAAAGCCTATCTGACTAACAATATCATCTTGCCCTGTAGTAAAAGACTTATTACTAAACTTTACTACTGACTCCCAAGAGCTAGGTGCTATCTTAGTTCTTTTTGAAGGAAGAATTTTTCTAATTCGAAGCATATCTGCAACAATAGATACTAAGCGAGAACCTGCATCAGGTAATCCCACAATTGCATCTATTCTCGGATAATCAACATAATGCTCAGCCCAAGATCTAGAAACAAGAGACAGTAAATCAGGATCTAAAGAAATATTAAACGGAACAGCTGTAATATAGCCCTTTTGAGCGTCTTTAACTTTTGCTATTGAAAGAAAACTATTACGAAGTATGGAGAGGGAGTCTGTGTTGTGCATAAAAGTATGCTACTTATCATAACACTAAGTAGATAATTAATTCTTTCCTTATTTGACAATTATTAGGTGAATTAATAATTAATCCTACACCTCATAGACTCTTTAGATATTTTTTTTCATAAGTTAAGAGTGACAATCCCTATATGAAAAAAGAAATTATCATTGCTCAAGATATAGATGAATGTCTATTCAATTCTGTAAAAAAACATTATCAGGAATTAACAAAGATAGGAAAAAAACTAGGTTGGACTAATTTGCCAACTTATGAAGAAGTTTGCTTACTGGGTGGAACACATGGTGCATATGGTAAACAGACTGGATACTGGGAAATAAATGAAGAAATGAGAAATAGCTCTGAATTTAACCAAGGATTAGAACCAATTGAAGGGTCACTTGAAGCTCTTACTCTCTTACAATCAATGCTTGGGATATATCTAACTACTAGGCCAGAAAATTTAACTTTAATAACAGAGGAAGAACTTGATGAAGCTGGTTTTCCCAAAAGAGAAGTTGTCTGTAGACCTAAATCAATCCCATTAGAACACACTACTGAGTGGAAACTAGATGTCCTTAGGTATTTAGCACAAGAGAAGACGGCTACTATGATTGATGACTCTATGAGTTTGCATAATGCCATCTTAAAAGCAAATGATCCTAGAATAGAAACTGTTCTTTTTCAAGGTCCTATGACTCCAAAGGGTAAAGGTAAAACATGGAAAAAAATTAGAGAAGAATTAAAGTAGTAATTATTAATATCTTTTAGCATGAATAGTTATTAATTTTAAAATATTTTGACAATCATTCTTCCAAAGTATAAAATTATTTTTCAGAGCTTAGATAAAAAAGAAAATTTCTTTGTATCTAAACTCTGATTTTTTATGACAAACAAAAATAATGGAATAATAATAGCAATCGTTGGACCACACTATAGTGGAAAATCTACTTTATCTCAGAAATTATTTCATGAGAGTAACTTCTCAACAGTAGAAGAAAAATGGCTTGAAGATCCATTTACACAATTTCGCAAAAAAGGTGACTACTTAAAATCACAAATATGGTTTCTTACAGAAACTATGAAAACAATGCTTGAAGCCATTAACATGAAAAATAATGGTTCTAAAATTGTCTTAGATACTTTTGTAAATACTACCCGAGCATTTTGTAGATCTAAACTTTCTACGCAAGATTTTAAAATATTTAACATTGTTTTTGACAATATTGTCAAGGATTTTCCTTTACCTGATCTAATAATCTATCTCACAGGATCAGTAGATGCTCTTAAACAAAGAAGTATTATTAGAGCCAAATCGGGAACTGGTCCAGATAGTGATAAAAACGTTTCTCTTGAATGGATAAAAAAATCTATTGATGCAAATGAAGAAGAATTTGGAAACTGGACCAAAACACCGATAATTAAGATTGATGTTTCAAATAAAGATGTAATAAATAACAAATTAGATTACAACGAACTTTTACAAAAGGTCATTAACACCCAGAACTAATTTATATCTCAATATATTCTATTTAATAAATTAATTTCTATAATATGAAATTTTTCTTCTTTATATTCTTTTCTATGTTTTTTTCTTAAAAAATTACGATAATAATTAGATTTCCTCACATAATTCTTGACTCCATGGTCAAAAATAATTCATTACCAGATGAAATAATCTACAACATTAGATTATTAAATTCTATTAGAATCATTATGGTAAAAGAAATACAATCCTTTGCCCCTCAGGCAGAACAACTAAGACAAAGACGAGACAGTTGGTTAAGAATGTTTGATAAAGACTTAAGATCTAAAATGTCTGAGCGACAAGGTTTTAAATCAGAATTACCCTTAACTGCTCATTTCTTAATTGACGGATCAGTAAAAATTCCCTTTGCAGAGTTTTCTCAACTGCCTGACTGGATGAAAAAATTCTTCCTTGACGATAGAGTTTCTCGTCCACCATCAGTCTCAGTTTTTTCAGATTACAATGATAGTTTAGAACATCCAGAAGTTTTAGCGTCAGTTCAAAATAACACTAAAGATATAGTTCTAAGAGGGGGTCGTTTTTGGGATTTTGATGGAAGTAAAGCAAACTATGGACCAGACGGGGCAGAAGCAGTTGAACTACTCTTTGAAAACATTAACGGAAATATGTCAATAATAAATCAATTAATTAATTTTGAACCTCAAAATGAATTTGAATGGTTGGCAAGAATTGCAGCATGGGAATATATTAGAAATGATTTTTGTGCTGTCTATTATTCTTTAAAATGTAGAATTGCGAAAGTTGATGATGCTTCTGCACATGAATTGGGTGTTATTGATCACGCACTTGAATATATTTCAAATAGATACTTTGACAGTATCCTCATGTTTCAAACAGATCCCCATAGAGGTTCTAGAGAATTAAGTGAGATAGTGAATAATGCAGAAGAAATAAAATCTACTTTAAGTGAGTTTGTTTCTGATCCTCAATTTGAAGGGCGAGATCTACTCAGATCTCATAGAGAAGTTAACAACCCACTATCATTAATGAATGCTTTTAGATTAATTTATAAATCTGACAGTGATTCTAATGAACTTAGTTATACTGATGAAATTAAAAATAATGATGCCATTTTAGCTCCTCTTTATGGGGGAATTGATTTGGCCTATGCTTTCAGATATGCTCTCGGTGATGGGCAAAGATATATTGAACAACTTCTAGATACTAAGCTATGTGATGATAAAAAATTTGTTAAAGTTTTACCTGTACTCTCAAAACTAGGAAGTAAGGGTGTTGTTAGATCCCAATTATCTAAGATTGATTCAGTAATTCCAAATTTAAATTCAGATGAGTCTGTTAATGGTAGAGAGAAGGGCTGGTTGGCTAAAGAAATTCCAGATGCCAGAAGTATTCTAGTTATTGATGACTCTCTAGCGACAGGTGGATCAGCGGTAGTATTCAAAGATTGGGTCTCTGAAGCACTTGGACATGATGTTGAAATGGAACTTAGAGTAATTTATGCCAACCTAAGATGGTCAAAACACCAATGTCCAATAGAAGATTTAATGGCAGCAGATCCTATTACTCAAACTCCAATTACTAGAAGCATGAAAAAGGCTCTATATCCACTTGGTAGTAGATTTATGCCAGATGCAGTAAGCAATCATCTACAACAAAAAACAAAACGGACTTTTTCAAGTTTAACTGATGCAATGCCAGAGATAACTAAAATGCATCAGAAAAAAACTATTGAAGCTGTTGGCTTTGATCTTGATGACACACTAATACTACGTACTGTTGATGCTAAAGCAAGAAGAATCATGATTAACCATTCTATACTTAGACTTCTAAATCAGAACGGGATTACTATAGATCCCGATCTATATGCAGAACGTAGTTATAAAATTCTTAATAGGGAGAGGGGATTATCTCAAACTAATCCCAACCATCCTATTGATATGGATTCTTGTAATAAAGAAATTTTAATTGACCTAGGTATAACAGATAAAGCTCAATTAAAAATCTTAGCCCCACTAATGACTCTTGAAGAACTTAAAGTAGATCAAAAAATTGTGATTCCAGCTCCTGGAGCAAGAGAGATATTAGAAGAACTAATTAGCTTAGGAATAGACTTTGGAATATTTTCAAATTCTCACTATCTTGTCCAACACATTGAACAAATTCTTATTGCTGCTGGGATTGATGATCTACTAATAGATAGAACTCTTCTAACCTCAGCTAATCCAGGTACCCCTCAAAAACCTGATGGACAAGCAATAAAAAATCTTGCTAAAGAAATGGGTACCATAGTTCAAGACCTTGCATATGTTGGTAATTCATTCCAAACAGATGTGGTTGGTTCGACAAAGAGTGGCGGAGTTTCAATATATATACCCCAACCAGTAGATGCTATAAGTAGAGCAGAAATAACTAAAATAAAAAATTGGAAAGAACAATTAGCCAATGTCTAAAATACCTATTATTATCGATACTGATGTCTTTGGTGACCCAGATGACATACTAGCCATTACCTACTTACTTGCAAACCAAGACAAGATAGAAATTAAACTTATCGTAACTGCTGATGAACATAAAGGGATGAGAGCAGCTTGGTTACAAAAAATATTCTCAAAAGCAGGGCTTGATGTTCCTATAGTGGCTGGCGTTGACCTCGGTAACACCAGACTTTTTCTTTTTGATGAAATTAACACTAGCAATGTAAATTTCAATTATCTTGAAGCAATCAAAGAAGTTATAGAATCTAATGATTCAACTACATATCTTTGTATGGCTCCTCAATCTAACTTAGCTGCCTTTATTTCTAAATATCCTCACCTTAAAAATAAAATAGTTGTAAAAGGTATGGGTGCAGTTTTAGATATAGACTTAGGCAGAATAGAACACAATGTGAAATATGACATTGAAGCATTTAAAACAGTAGCTAGTCAGATGAAACCACAACTCTTATTAGCTGATCATACTTGGCATGACAGTATGCAATTCCACAAAGAAACTGAGATGTATAAGATGATAGATAAAAGCACTAATCCTCTTGCTCTTGCAATAATAAAAAATGCCAATGCTTTTTACGATACCCTTTATCCTCAATCAAGATTTCATGATCCAATCTTAGCTAGTATTCTTCTTGATGACTTTCTAGAATTTACTCCTGACAAACTAATTGTTGAACCAAATGGATTTACAAGAAGACCTAAAAAAGGTGAAAAGGGGTGTGAAGTTACGGTAAGTAAAAGTGTTGATTATGATAACTTATACACTCATTTCTTTAATAGTCTAAAACAATATCTCTAGCTACAAAATATATTTATGAAAATTAACCTATCAAAACACATAGAAACTGTAATTAAAGCTCATGTAGATCACCCCAAAGAAGAAATCAATAAATATCGTTTCTTTGATAAAAAGACACCGTATGTTGTCCATCCAATATGGTGTGCTACTACTATATTAACAGAGCCAAAACTTGATTTTGACCTAAGACAAAAAGGAGCATTATCACTTCTATACCACGATGTTTTAGAAGATACTTTAGCTCCATTACCAGAAGATTTGCCAAGTGAAATTAAAGAATGGATTAGAGACATGACCTTTGATGGGGGCTTTGAAGAAGAACAGGTTAAACTATTCACAAAGCCAAAAGAAGTTTTACTCTTTAAGCTTTATGATAAAACCTCAAACTTACTGGATGCCACTTGGATGGATAAAGAGTTATATAAAACATATTTTGACTTTACTCAAAAGTTATCAAAGAAAGTAACCAAACATTACGGAGAGTTAAATATTACTAAGATACTTGGTACCTTAAAATATAGATAGTATTTAATAATACTTATCTTCCTTAGCCATCTCTTCTACAAGTAATGATCTAATAATATCTGCCTTTGATTTGTTCATCTTTTGAGACTTCTCGTTAAGAAAGTTAACTAAGTCTGAAGAAAGCATCATATTAAACCTTTGGTCCTTTTCTTTTGAAATAAAGTTAATTGCATTGCTAATAATCTCTCTTAAGTTACTTTGGTTATAACCTAAGACAATTAACTTATCTGATTTAATATCTTTGAGGATATGAGGTGTAGCTGAGTCTTTATGCAAGGCAATTACAAACTTATTATGTAATAGAGCCATACTTATTTCTTGACCTATTCCTATTGAAGAATGAGTAACTTCAACAACAATCACATCTGCATCTTTCTTTTGTTTAGAGATCATTTCTTGTTCTAATAGATTTTCCTTCTCACTCTTATTAAAATACTGATCTTTATTATTAAATCTTCTTTCAAAAAGGTTTACATAACCTAATTCCTCAAAGTAGTCACAAATTAAATTACAATCTTTTTTTAACTCACTGGTCATCTTGCTGATGGAGACAGAGAAGTAGATTTTCATTAGTTATTCTGCTTTTTCATATCCATTCTAATTAACTCTCTTATGTGCGAAGACTTAGGCTTTCTATTTTTCTTCGATAGTTTATTTAAATAATTAATCAACTCAGGTTCTAACATTAAATTAAATCTCTTTAACTGCCTCCCTTTGGCATATTCAAGTCCTTCTTCAACGACATCCTCCAAATTTGATCCATCATATTCTAAATATATAAAGTTCTCATCATCCATACCTTTTAAAAACACTGATTCATATCCTATTTCATGAAATGCAAGAATAGTCTTATTTTGTTCTAAAGCCATAGTTACCTCATGACCAATATTAATTGTTGATGGAAATGACATTTCTGCTATTACTAGATCACATTTCCCAATCCACTTAACAACTTTTTTATAATACTTTGTTGAAGTATCCAGAGTTTTGTTTCTAATATCATCCATTGAGACATCTAAAATATGGTCTGCTTTAATAGTATGACCTAGATCTTCAGCTCGTTTTACAATCCTCTCAAAGAAGTCTTTATGGTCTTTTCTGAAATAAATAGAACCAGTGAAATATATATTCATTTATTTAACTCAACTTTCATCAACTCATTAATAGCTTTTCGAATTATTTGAGCTTTAGACATTTTATTCTTTTTTGAGTAATCGTTAAGGAAATTTATCATTTGAGGAGAAAGCATTAAGTTAAAACGCTTATCTTGATTTCCAGAAAAATAATCAAATGCATCTGAAATAACATCATCAATACTTTCATATGTATATTCTGATACGACTAGATTAGGGTCATGAATTCCTGAGAGAAAAAATGGAGCATTTCCTTTTGAATATAAACACAAAGTTGGTTTTGATAACTCAATACCTTTATTAATTAGGTAGCCCATTGATAAACTATGAATAGATACTTCTACAACTATTACATAAGCTTTTTTCAAGTTAGTAAGTGTATTCTGATAGTGCTGATCAATCTCTTCTAATGAATATTCGTAAAAACTATCTGGATCATTATTTATAACTAAATCTGAAGTATGTTTACCATAGGCAGATAGTGACTTATATATCTTATTTAAGTTATCAGATTGTTCTTTTATTCTTAAGGAACGAGGGGAGCCGGTGAAGAATATTTTCACAAATCTTTCCCCTTCATATCTTCTTTAATCAAACCTCTTATATAAACAGCTTTTGGAGTTTTTGTTTTCTTTGATAACTTATTCAAATACAGATTCATCTTCTTACTAAGCATCATGTTATATCTAACATCATTCTCAAAAAACAAATTATCTAATGCTAAATCAATTACTTTCTTATAATTTTTTTCTGAATACTCCCACAATTGAAACCTCTCATCATCTATACCTTCAATAAAGAGTTGCCTATTTCCTTTTGTATATAGACAGATTACATTCTTCTCATGCTTTAAAGCATGTAATATCTGAAAACCAATAGTAATACTAGGAGTAGAGGTCTCTAAAATAACGACATCACTCTTCTTCATTAACGAATCAGCTTGATCATAAACATGCTTAATGTGAAAGGAAGTAGGTTTATAAAAATCTTCAAAGTTTTCTTTAGAAAGGTAATCTAAAACAATTTTATGTCCTATGTCTTGAAGGTAAGACTGGACTTTTGTTACCAAGTTGATCTGTTTCTTATCTGATCTTCCAGATAAGTTTAGATATATATTCATACTTGGTATTAGATTCTATCATACAAAAGTGTAATAGATACGTCTTTTAAATATTCCATTCTCAAGAATAGATGATAAAATTTATAGAATTTGGTGTAAAATATACACAGCCAATAAATATCAGTTATTTAGAAAGACGGCAATGAAAATTTTCTTGAGCGCTTCAATCTACGGTAAACAACATCTTGAGGATAGTTGTAAGAAGATTGTTGAACTAACTAAGAAAAGTGGTAATACTATTGTTGCTGATCATATTTTAAGCACTACAAGTGAAGACATGCTTAAATGGCAAAAAGATAAAGATATTGAATTTCATAACTTTGTTATGAATGGTGTAAAGAACTCTGATGCAGTTTTTGCAGAAATTTCACACCCAAGTACTTCAGTAGGTTACTTAATTGCTATTGCAGCCCAAACAGGTAAGCCAGTAGTTTGTTTTTATAATGGGGATAAAAAACCTCACCTCTTTAATACTCTAGAACAACAAAATGATAAGTTTGTAGTGGTTGAATATCATAAGCCTGAAGATTTAGACAAACTTGTCCCAGAAATGATTGAGTTTATTCATGAAGGACAAGATACTAGATTTAACTTCTTTGTTACTCCAAAACATATTAACTATATGAACTGGATTGCTAAAAATAAACGAATTCCTAGGTCTGTTTTCTTGAGGAGATTGATTGAAGAGGAGATGAAGAAGAATGAATTTTGAAAATAAAAATTTTAATAGAATAAATGTAGCTGCACTTATAGTTGATGAAAATAGTCGTTTTTTAATTTGTAAAAGAAGTAAAAATAAAAAATTTCTTCCAGGAATTTGGCACTTCCCAGGAGGAAAGGTAGAAAAAGGTGAATCTAATATTCAAGCTTTACAAAGAGAACTAATTGAAGAAATTAATATTAAGAATATATCAGAATTTATAGATCTTAAGATATCACATGAATATATTGTAAAAGAAGAGAAACATAAAACAGAATTTTACTTTTGTAAAACTACAGATACGCCAAATATAAATAATGAAGAAAATGAAGCCTTAAAATTTATTTTACCAGTTGAAGTAAAAGATTATATTAATGATAGAAGTACAACAATTCTAATTAATGCTGTTCAGAAAGTCTTAAATGAAAACCAATAATGTTCAGTACCATAAACAGCTATCAAATGCTTTTTTTGATAAAAACGGGAAATCATCAGCGCTCCCTACAATAATTAAGACTATAGAAGAACAACTCAAAATAAAAAAAACTATCAACTTTTTAGATATAGGATGTAATAGAGGCACTCTTTATTCTATTTTAAAAATTATAATATATGAAAATAAATGGGAGGATAGGATAAATTTTTATGGTATAGATTATGACAAAAAATCAATAGAATTGTGTTCAAAAAGACATAATGATGTTATTTTTTACAATATTAACCTAAATAAAATTAATATAAAAATCAAAGATCATTTTGACATAATTACATCTATTAACACTCTCCATGAAGTCTTTTCTGGATACATATTAAAACAAAGTGGTAAAAACGATCTATCATTCAAAAATGCAAAGACTCATACCGAAGCAGTTTTAACAGAATTAATAAAATTACTTAATAAAAATTCTTCATTTATTATTTATGATGGATTGGATGTTGAAACTTTTCAATATGAAAATATTGTTAGGTTTTCTTTTGTAAATGCTAAAGATAAAGACTTATTTAATATATTTGTTAAAGAATACGAACCTATTCCAATTAACGTTAAAGAGATAAATTTAAATCTTTTTGAGACTTCTAAAAGTAATCTACTAAGATTAATCAGTACATTCAAATATATTAACACTGATATTTGGGACATTGAACGAAAACAAACATATCATTTTTTTTCTATAACTGACTTTAAAAATACCGCTTATAATAATAATCTTAAAATAGAAACTATTAAAAGTTTTTCTAATGACATAGAACTTTGGAAATCAAAATTCATATTAGAAGACTCTGATTGGCCTGAAAAATCAGTATTAATAAAGTATAATAATTAAATATGAAAATTCACTTTATCGGAGATCTTAATGGAGACATTGCACAATACGAAAGTATTATAAACCTAATTGAAAAATTAGGTCATAGAATCGTCACAAAACATTTTATTAAAAGAAGTTTCGAAGAACTTAAAAATGAAACCGATAAAGATGCCGCTGATTATTCAAAAAAAATGAAAAAGTGGATTAATGGATCTGATGCTGTGATAGTAGAAATTACAAAACCAGGGCTAGGCTCGGGTTATGAAATATCAACTGCACTAGCGTTAAGTAAACCAGTTATTGTTTTATTTAAAGAAAATCAAAAAAATAGCCCTCATGTGTTAAAAGGTATTGAATCTGATAAGTTACAAGTAATGAATTACAACATGGATAACCTTTCTGATTTACTAAACGACGCACTAGACTACGCCTCATCCCAACAAGACACCCGCTTCAACTTCTTTGTAGCCCCTAAGCACATTAACTTCTTAGATTGGGTAGCAAAGAATAAGAAGATACCTAGATCTGTTTTCCTTAGAAGACTTATCGAAAGAGAAATAGCTAATGATGAACAGTATTCTAATCAGTAAATAAATTAAATATAAATATATAACCCCTCTTATTAGAGGGGTTTTTTAATACTCAAAATACTTACAGGACCCAAATTTTACCCCTATATTTATTATATCTAGTTCATATATAATGATTAATTCCCCTCAATAAATCCAAAAAGGATCCATATACGCACCCGTTACGCATGGACATAACAAGGTACTTGGTTTTATAATATAGGACGATACAAAATATAAATTAAATTATAAGCAATGAGGGGTAAACCCTCAAAAAATTTTGTCAATTTTTACAAGCCTATAATTAAAGAATATAAATATGCCTATTAAAGAAACCCTTCGCTTAGCGGAAGTAAGAACTTATACAAACTTAGTTTTAATTCTAGCTATGCTCGCAATATTCATTATTAGCATCAACCCTGTTGAAGCTGATGATACTGAAAGTATTTGGCAATCTCTTAGTGAAAGAGGTCAAATCGAACTTACTTTAGATGATTCCTACTTAGAATCAAACAATATGTTTGGTGATGTAGAACAACAAGTAAACCCAGAACAAGTTACTACTACTCTTAATATAAACATTCCAAATACTGCAGTAGTCAGAAGACTCTCAGATGGTCAAGAAAATGAATTCTTCCGTAGTGGAGAATTTGATGTCATTGGATGGTTTAACTCAGATGGTACAAGTTTTGAAGGATTTGGTGATGGAATTGTATTAGTCATAGATGGTGTAGCTGGTGGCTATGGTGTATTTGCATCAGAAGTTACTGAAACTGATGGCAGTGGTGTCACAGATGCAGAAGCTGCTACTACTCAACCATATGGGGAAGATGATGAAGGAGATATAGTTCCAATTGAACCTGATCCTGATACTATTACAACTCCTGAAGCAATTGTTAACAATCCAACTATTAATATTACAGATAATATTAACGTAAGAAACACTAGTGGTCTTAACACTGGTAGAACTAATAACAACTTCCCAAGAGGTGAAGCTACTGTTATTGGTATATTTGAAGCTGATGCAGATGACATTTTTGGCCGTACTGCAATAGGTACTTGGTACGTTGTGGTTGCAGAAAGTGGTACTGAAGGTGCTGTCTTTGCTAATTCATTTAACAATGTAACTGACGTTCAAGAAGCTGCTTTACCTGTCTACACAATTACCAACAGCAATTTATCTGCCCCTGTTGAGGTAGAACCTACTGATGTACCTGAAGTAGAACCAGAAGCCGCTCCAGAACCAGATGATGAGACAGTTGTGACTCCAGAGCCTATTGTTACACCAGAAAGTAATTTAGGGTTTCCTGAGTTACCTAGTAGTATGGAGGTTTCATATTATGCATACGGTGATAGAAATGATGATGTAGTTACCACAGAAACATTAAATATTAACTCTGAAAGTTTCTTACCATTCCCATTAGGAATGATTGAGCAAGGAGCTTCAGAGCAAACTGATAGAGTAGGTTGGTGGGGAGAGCCTAATCCAGAACGAAATAGATGGCAAAAAATTCCTTTAGCTGGAATTGTTGTAAATGTTGAAACTATCACAGAAGGATCTCGTCAATTTAATTTCATACACCTATTAACTCAAACTCCAGATGGTCAAAATGTAATTATTCAAATCAGATTACATGATCACACAAGGTTTTCACCAGTGAACGATGAATTACAAAACATGGCCTCTGATGATGTGATGGCTATGCTTTGGGAAAGTAATGGAGTTATTTATGATGATTTGATTCAAGCTCCAACAAGAAACATAACCCCAGGTGACTATATAATTATTGATATTGAAAATGTCGGAGAACAATCAAATACTCCAAATGGAACAAATTGGATGGTTAATCAAAGCAATAACAATATTCCCGATGGTACTCCTACAGCAGTTTTTGAATCAATTGATGATGGAGAGGTTGATAGAGAAATTCCTGTTATACAAGTCTTTGGAGGAAATAGAATTCTTTTTAATCAAGACTAATTAATTAAGTTTTAAATATAAAAACCCCTCTTTTGAGGGGTTTTTTAATACAATAAATTACTATCTTCACATTGATTAAAAAACTGTCTACAATGAAATATATGAATTGGAAAATATTAGTTGGAGGTAGCTTTTTTATAATCATTATCTTTTCTGTGTTCCTTGGATTTCAATTTATCCAAAACAGAGGTAATTTATTAAATATACCTGAAGGTAATCAAGTTTCTACATTCAAACCTCTCCTTACTAAAACTCCAGAAGAACGTCGCTTAGCTGCTAAGAGTGAGGCAAACACTAGCAGACAGCTTGTTCGAGGGTATGTTTTTAGATATAGCCAAGAGAACAATACTTTTGGAATAGCTGTTGAAGCTAAGCAGCCTAATGGAATTATGGGAGTTATAGGGGTAGTAGATATAGTGATAGATCCAGACAGGATTAATGAATTTTTATGTTGGCCAGAATTTAATAAAACTCCTGCAGGCATAGATGTAGACATGAAAAAAACATTTATTTCTATGGGTGCTGATAATACACTATACCTAAAAGGAGAATCAAAGAAACAAATTGAAGCAGTTGGAACTCAACTTAATAATTCTCCCTATGTTTTTGCTTTCTTAGCTACAGCAGTAGAAGATTTAATCCCTTCTATAGAAAACTCAAAAGACCTTGATGCTCAATATGTTGATCAATTATCTATCTTAGGATGCAATGAAACTAACTAAAATATTTAAAACACTATTCACTTTAATATTAATAGCTTCTGCTTTTTTTATTTTTAAAGGTGATACCTTAGCTGCCTGTGGTGATGCTGCTTTTTGTGATGCTGCTCCAGGAGAGTGTTCAACTACTTCTAACGGTGGCCAAACAATTGTTATTGGATCATTTCAAACTGTGACAAGAGAATGTAGTGAGCTACAAAATTGTGATTACTGTACTTCTCAAGATTTACAAGATAACCCCTACTGTCAACCGGTCTGTACAACAGTGACAGAATGTCAAGATTCAGAAGGAAATGATTTGCCAAGTGATACCGTTGTTACTACCACTTGTACCGACACCATCTGGGAAACTTGCTGTACTCCTGGGACACCTGCCGGAACTTGTGGAGACAACATCTGTGAAGGAACTGAAACTTGTAGCTCTTGTGAATCTGATTGTGGAGCCTGTCTAGTACAGTGGTGTGGAGATGGCTCATGTAATGCTGGAGAAACTTGTGACAGTTGCGCTGCTGACTGTGGATCATGTAATTTCTGTGGAAATAATTCATGTGATGGTGGTGAAGATTGTAATAATTGTGCTGCTGACTGTGGTGCCTGTGCAGGTGGAAGTTGTGGAGATGGTTCATGTAACAATGGAGAATGGTGTGGAGACTGTCCAGGTGACTGTGGAACCTGTACCTCTTGTGGTGATGGTTCATGTAATGGTGGTGAAACTTGTGGAACATGCTCTACCGACTGTGGAGCTTGTGTAAGCTGTGGTGACGGTTCATGTAATGGTAGTGAGAACTGTGGTACTTGTGCTACAGACTGTGGTAGCTGTGCTGACCCATCGTTCTGTGGAGATACAACCTGTGATGCCTTTGAGACTTGTGATACCTGTGAATCTGACTGTGGTGCCTGTGCGGAAAATGCAGCATGGTTCCAAATTAGTGCTGGACATGTCGGTAGTGCAAATGCAGGAGATGCTTCAGTAGCTATTCAAAGTGATATTACCGATACAGCAGATTGTGTTGCTCCTGCTTGTGTTAGATCTTTATCTAGAACTGACTTAAATAATACTGCTTTAACTGACGGCTTTGCTGTTGTAGGTAGCGGAACAATTGATGCTAATGGTGGAATCAGTGAGCGTGATCAGAACACATATTCATCAAATACAACTAAGTCTAGATACCAAGAAAACTACGAATTCTTTTATAGAAATTCTGGTTTAGCTGCAAATCCAACTGGTGACTTTACTGGATCAGAAACTGATGCTCAAAAACCAACATATAATGCTAATGATATTGTTTACTTCCAAAGTGGAGATCTCACTATTCAATCACCATGGAGTGTTGCTTCAGGTGAAACTTATGTAGTCTTTGTTGATGGTAATTTAACACTCACTGACGGAGATGGTGCAAGTGACCAATTAATTGATGTAGCAGATGGTGGTTTCTTAGCCTTTATCGTCAGCGGAAATATAATAGTTAATGAACAACTTGGTAACTCAACCCTAGCCAGTACAACTTCAAATGTAGAAGGTGTCTATATTGCTGATGGTACGCTAACTATTGAGTCTAGAGGTACTGCAGGTGGAGGAGATGATCGCTTTGTCGGAGAAGGTGTATTTGTCGGCTGGACTGGAGTTAACTTAAATCGTGACTTTAGTGATGGTAGTACTAGATCTTTAGAAAATAATGATAAAGCTGTAGAACTATTTGTCTACCGCCCAGATCTACTGGTTAATATGCCAGACATCATGCTTGTCCCAATTAGGATCTGGCAAGAAACTAACTAGAACCTGTTATAATAAAATTATCAAAAGTATCTAAAGGAACATATGGAATTCTTATTCCCAATCATTGTAGTAGCCGGACTTCTATTTTATGTCGTCTCAATCTATAACACACTTCAACAATTAAAAACTCAAATAGTTGCTTCAATCCAAGAGATTGGAAATCAATTAAAGAGACAAGCATCATTAATCCCTAATTTAGAGTCAGCAACAAAAGGTCATCTCAAACATGAAAAAGAAATCTTTAAAATGTTAACTGATGCCAGAAAGAAAATTGCTAAAGCTGAGAAATCAGGCTCTAGTGAAGACATTGAAAGTGCAATTGAATCAGTTCAATCAATGGTGCCAAGTTTCAACATTGCAGTTGAATCTAACCCTGAGTTAAAAGCAGATAAGACCATCTCAAAATTTATGAATGAACTAACTGATACTGCTGATAAGTTAATGTATGCCCGTAGAAGTGTGATTGATCTTTCTCAAGCTTACAATGTTAAGTTGGTTACATTCCCAACTAATGTAATTGCAAATACCTTTGGCTTTACCAAAGAAAAAGGTTTAGAAACAGCAATGACAGGCAGTCACGTTGAAGTCTCATCAGATGAGATGAAAGATGTTAAAGTAGACCTTTAAAGTTACTTTATGACCCATTACCAAACGATTCAATCTAACAAGAATAAGTCATTGTTAATAATGACTTTGTTTATCACCTTCATTGTCGGAGCTAGCTATATTATGGCTAAAGGACTTGGCTATGGACTTGATATTGTCGGTATCGCTTTGATCGTCTCTGGAGTTACTTCATTCTTCTCTTACTACTACTCAGACAAAATCATCCTCACTATTAGTGGAGCTAGAGAAGCCAAAAGAAAAGAGTTTTTTGACTTCTATACAGTCACAGAAAACCTCTGTCTATCTAGCAGATTACCAAAACCAAAACTGTATGTCATTGATGACACTGCTATGAATGCTTTTGCCACAGGTAGAGATCCTGAGCATGCCGTGGTCTGTTGTACAACTGGACTTCTCAAAAGACTCAATCGTTCTGAAATTGAAGCTGTGGTAGCTCATGAACTTTCTCATGTAAAAAATTATGATATTAGACTGATGTCTATTGTCACGATCTTAGTTGGACTAATTGCACTTCTTTCAGATTGGATGTTAAGAATGACGTTTTATGGCAGAGGCAGAAAAAGAAGTAGTGATAGAAATGATGGTCAAATACAAATGATTATGTTTGTTATTGGTATTATTTTAGCCATTCTTTCACCAATCATTGCCCAGCTTATCCAATTAGCTATCTCACGCAGAAGAGAATACTTTGCTGATGCTAGTGCAGTTGGCATGACCAAGAATCCACAGGGGTTAATTAAAGCTTTAGAAAAGATTAGTCATGATAAGGAACCTCTGGAAGCTGCAAATAAAGCAACTGCTCATCTATACATCTCAAACCCACTCAAGAATACTCATAATGCCATTGGCTTCTTCTCTGGAATGTTCCAAACACATCCCCCCGTAAAAGAAAGAATTTCTGCCCTTAGGAAACTAACTTCATAATTAACTTTATCTTGTGATATCATATAAGAACTGTGAAACTCACTCTATTAATTAACCAGCAAAATCAACAAGCCAACTAAACTAGGGGCTTTGATTTTCTGTAAAGTTACAAGCCCCCTTTAAAGGGGTCTTTTTATTAAAACTATGTTAAACAAAATTACCAAACAACAAGTACATCACGTAGCCAAATTAGCTAATATTCCTATCGATGATAGTGAAGCAGAAAAGCTAGCGACTGGCTTTAGAGAAACACTAGAAACAATTACTGATCTTCAGTCAGTTGATGTTAGTGGAGTTGAGCCAACTCATCAGGTCACTGGGATGGAGAATATCCTCAGAGAAGATAAAGTAGATGACTCTCGCACTTTCACTCAAGAACAAGCTCTTGCCAATGCAAAGCAAACCCATCAAGGATTCTTTGTAGTACCAAGACTTATCAAAAAATAATAAAGATAATTATGCTTAACACACTTACCCTCAAACAGGCCTTAGATAAACTAGATAAAAAGGAAGTTACTCTCAGTGAGATTAACTCCGATATAAATAAAGCCATTAAAGAAAAAAATGAAGAACTAAATGTCTATCTAACTCTCAATGATATAGCGGTCACAAACACTGAAGAAAAAAGTTCATTAGCTGGTCTTCCTATAGCTGTCAAAGATAACTATTGTACAAGAGACTTAAGAACAACTGCTTCTTCTACAGTCCTTGATAACTTTGTCCCTCAATATGATTCTACTGTAATCAAAAATCTCAGAAAAGCTGGAGGCCATATAATTGGTAAAACAAATCTTGATGCTTGGGCACATGGTTCTTCTACAGAAACTTCACAGTATGGTAGAACTCTAAACCCAAGAAATACTGGTCATTTGCCAGGAGGTTCTTCTGGTGGAAGTGCTGCCGCTGTAGCTGCTGATCTTTGTATAGCCTCACTTGGTACAGAAACTGCTGGTTCCATTAGACAGCCTTCTAGCTGGTGTGGAGTTGTTGGTCTTAAACCTACTTATGGTCGTTGTTCTCGTTATGGTGTAATTGCGATGGCTTCATCCACTGATAGCCCTGGACCAATTACAAAAACTGTCGAAGATGCTGCAATCATGCTTAATCATATTGCTGGTCATGATCAATATGACGGTACTACTACTACAAAAGAAGTTCCTGACTTTACAAGCTTTTTAGATCAAGATCTTAAAGGAATGAAAATTGGTGTTGTTTATACAAACATTGAAGGACTAGAAGAAATAAAAGATACATTCTTAGAACAGATTAAAGTCTTTGAAAAATTAGGTGCAACTGTCGAGATAGTAGAAGCAATGGACCCTCATCATGCAATTGGTGTTTATACCATCATTCAGCGTGGTGAAGTCTCAAGTAATCTTGGCCGTTTTGATGGCATTAGATATGGAAACGACCGTTCTTTCTTTGGTCATGAAGCAAAAAATAGAATCATGCTGGGTACCTACACTTTATCTAAAGGTTATGCCGACCAATACTATAATACAGCCCAGAAAGTCAGAACACTTTTTATCAAAGACTATAAAAAATTATTCAAAGAGTATGATGTCCTCATCAGCCCAACTTCACCAGGATTTGCTAAAAAAATTGGTGTCTCAGAAAGCTCTGCCATGTTTGGAGAACTTGAAGACATGCTGTTAGAGCCTAGCTCAATTGCAGGTCTACCGGGTATCTCTGTCCCATGTTACCGTGATCAGGAAACAAATCTATATTTAGGTTTAAACATTGTTGCCCCAATGTTTAGAGAAGATTTGGTAATTAAAGCTGGTGATGCTTTTGAAAAAAATACTAAGTGGAATAGTTGGAGGAATAAATAATGTCAGAATCATGTAAATACCACCTAGTTTGTGGCATGGAAGTTCATGCAGAGCTTAAAACTAATTCTAAAATGTTCTGTGGTTGTAAAAACGACCCATTTGGAGCAGAAAAACCAAATTCTCATACCTGCCCTGTCTGTCTTGGAATGCCTGGAGCATTACCTGTAGCAAATAAAAAAGCAATTGAATGGACAATCAAATTAGGATTAGCTTTAAATTGTAAAATAAACTTATTCTCAAAATTTGATCGTAAAAACTACTTCTATCCTGATCTTCCTAAAGCATATCAGATTAGTCAGTATGACATTCCCTTCTGTTATGAAGGGGTCATTGAAACTTCTCATGGACCAATTAGAATCACTCGTATTCACTTAGAAGAAGATACTGGTAAATTGTTACACAAAGAAATTAAGGGAGAAGATGTTAGTTTAATTGACTATAACCGTTCTAGTGTGCCTTTAATTGAAATTGTAACTGAGCCAGATATTAAATCACCAGAACAAGCTGAAGAATACGGACGTGCACTACGTGACATCATTCGCTATTTAGACATTGGTAACTGTGATATGGAACAAGGTGGAATGCGTCTTGAAGCTAATATCTCTCTACAAGAGAACGGTAAAGAAGGTCTACCAAACTATAAAACGGAAGTTAAAAATATTAACTCATTTAAATTTGCTAAACAAGCTATTGAATTTGAAATGGAAAGACAGGAAGAGATTCTTGAGGAAGGGAATATCCCAAAGCAAGAAACTCGTGGCTGGGATGCAAAAAAATCAGTGACATTCTCACAGAGAACAAAAGAAGATGCAGAAGATTACAGATACTTCCCAGATCCTGACTTACCACCAATTAGATTCACTACTGAACAAATTGAAAAAATTAGAAAAGATATTCCTAAGCTTCCACATGTCTTGGTCAAAGAATGGAAAGAAAACTATGGCGTTGAGGAAAGATACTCATCTATATTATTTAACTCACCATCAGAAGCAAAGTGGCTTGAAGAGTTATTTGTTCTTTCTAAAAAAGAAGGGTTAAAAGCAAATAAGCTAGTAGGTGCAATGGTCAACAAAAATGTAAAATATAATTTTACAGACAAAGTAGAATCAGTAATCAATGAATTTAAGAAATTAAATAAAACTGATGATGTTTCTGATGATGATTTAATAAAAATCATTGATAATGTCATTAAAGCAAATGCTGATACTGTTGCAAGATATAAAGCTGGAGAAAAACAACTAATCAATTTCTTCTTTGGTCAAACCATGAAAGCTCTTGGTAAAAAGGTTGATGGTGGTCTCTTAAGAAAACTTCTTACCCAGCAGCTAGATAAATAAATATATCTTAAATTAAATAATTTTATTTATAGTTGTTTTACTCAAAGACTTCTTGTGCTGGAAAGAACATTGTTTCTTGAATTGATTTTGTATTGGCAAATAACATTACCAACCTATCAACTCCAACAGCAATACCACCTGATGGAGGAAGTCCTTCTTTTAGTGCATCGAGATAGTCCTCATCCATACCGTAATCAGTCTTGCCTAATTCTTTTCTGAGTTGTAAATCTTCTCTAAATTTTTCTTCCTGAACCTTTGGATCATTTTCTTCACTAAATGCATTACCTAATTCATATCCACCTAAGTAAAACTCAAACCTCTGGGCAAATCTTGGATCAGATTGTTTCTTTTTTGAATATGCAGCCTGACTAGCAGGGTAGTCATATAAAATAACAGGAACATCATAATTTACTAACTGTGATTCAATTAAATTAAGAAACAGCTGGTTATATACTTCTTCCCAGGTAGTCTTATCATCTACTTGATATCCTTCTTGCTTAGCTCTCTCAATCATCTTATTTCTATCTAACAACCCATCAATATCAACCCCTACCCACTTCTCAAAAGCCTCAGCCACACTGATCTTTACCCAATCTTTACTTAAATCATACTTCTTACCTTGGTACTCTAAAATATCACTTCCATTTACTCTCTTAGAAAGGGACAGCATTAGATCCTGGCAATCCTGCATAATCTCTTCATAACTTGCATTACTTCGATACCATTCTAGAATTGTAAATTCAGGATTATGTCTTGAGCTAATTCCCTCACCATTTCTAAAACTTTTACAAACTTGAAATATATTTTCAAAACCAGCTACAAGTAACTTCTTCATAGCAAACTCAGGGCTAGTTAACATGAAGGCTTGCTGTCTTTTACCATTAGCCCATTTAAGTTCTGTTTCAAATACTTCAAGGAATGGTTCAGTACCTGGGTACTTAACCATCATTGGAGTTTCTACTTCATGAAAATCATTTGACTTAAAAAAGTCACGGATACCATCAATTACTTTTTCACGGATGAGAAATTGTTCTTTTAAATCAGGGTTTTGCTTAATCTTTTTCCAGTTTTTCATTAGATGTATTATATGCTATGTTTTGATTTAGACAAAATACCTTAAAACATATTATATTAATTATTTTTATACATGAAAGATAAACCAAAAATTCTTGAGATTACATTGGGTAAATCTAAAATTAAGGATAATAATATTCTTCACTTAAAAAATAATTATATTCTCAAACAATATAATCTTAGACTGAATGAAAACATTCAAACCCAAGCAGATCAACTTATTGAAAATCTTAATTATAAGCCTGATGGGATTATTGCCTTTAATGAAAATACCACTTTGTTTGCCAGCTTCATTATAAAAAAATTAAATCTATTTGGTCCAAAACATTCCTCCCTGATTGAAATTCAAAATAAGGAAAGTTTCGCAAATAAATTAAAGGACAAAGTATATTTACCTCAAACAAATATTGTCAGCAAAGAAAATATAGATGAACTAAAAAAACTAAATTATCCAATTTTTATTAAACCAACCAAAGGTGCATTCTCACATGGAGCGTTAAAAATTAATAAAAAAAGTAACTCTAAAAAAATTATTCTAGATGCAATAGATGCTATTAAAATTAACAATTTTGATAAATCATCAAATTCACTTTCTTTAAAAAAATTCATTGTACAACCATTTATTAACCAAAGACAATTTACACTAGATGGCTTTATTTTCAAAAGTAAAATATTCATTTTGGGCATTACAGAATCTATCTATGATGAGAAGCGACAAAGCTTCATTAGATTTGACTTTCCAATTATTTTCAAAAGTGAAATTAACTTAAAATTAAAAAATATCATGGAGGATATTTTTCAACAATTCTCATTTGATAATAGTTTTTTTAATTTAGAATTTTTTCTAACTAACACGGATGAAATAAAAGTCATTGAGGTTAATACAAGGCCTTCGATTAGTTTTAAAAACTTTTTTGACTCAAAGTATAAACAAGGAATTATAGAAATGATGATTTTGCTCTCACTTGGACTAAAACCTTCTTTAGAACTAAAAGACAATAAGGTTATTGGTAAAAGTTTTATCTTAAGAAAATATCAGGACTGTCTAATTAAAAGGAAACCAAAAAATAACGAAATCAATAATATAAATAGTTTAAATCCATTTACTAAAGTAAGAATTTTTGTCAAAGAAAATGAAAGATTATCTCAACTAAAACAAGATTCATATTCATTCAGATATGGACTAATCGATATATGTGGAGAAACTGACAATGAAATATTTTCAAGATTTAAAAAAATAAAAAATGAACTAGATAAACTAATTAATTTTTCCCCAGTTTCTGATTAATCAAAATCTTACCACTCTCTACACCAGGTTGATCAAATGCATTAACTTCTAACATTTCAGCAAGATAAACTACAGCTAGTTCAAAAAGCATAAATAATTCACCTAAAGCGTATGGAGTTAACTCTTCAACACTAAGCATTGCCGTAGGACGACCTTCATCATAAATAGACTGAGCAGTTGCATCAGCTTCAATATTTACAATAGTATTAAAGTCATTACCTTCTAAATACTCTGCTTCAGGGACATCAATTCCCTTGAGAGTAAAGTTAGTCTTTCGATTCTTTATCTTCACAAACAGTATTGACTGGAGAGGAGAGCCTTGGTTATAAAACTGAACTTGTGAATGTTGGTCTGCAGGACCCCAAGCTTTTATAGGAAGAATACCTTTACCATCTTTTCCTAAAGACTCTGCCCAAAGTTGTCTAAACCAGCGAGCAAACTCTTGCAGTTGTACAGAATAGGTCATCATTACAGAGACTTTGACTCCTTGTTGATATAGCTCATATTGGCTACGAGCTAACTTTTGTGCAACCTTTCTAGTTTCTACATTAGTGGCAAAGTTTAATGCCCCAGTGACTAAGTCTTTAATATCTACACCAGCTGCAAGGGCAGGCAATAGTCCAACAGGAGTTAAAACACTAAATCTTCCACCGACACCTTCAGGAACGGGGAGTGTAATAACATTATGTCTCCCTGCTTCATCCTTTAAAATACCTTTGACACTACTGGTTGTAAAGACAAAGTGCTTTGCCCAGTTACTAGCTACTTTCTTTGCTTGTGATTTATAAAAGACATAAGTGGAAAGTGGTTCTAGTGTTCCACCTGATTTTGAAACAACATTAAAAACAGTTTTCTTGATATCTATTTGATCTAATATTCTTTGAAAGGCAACTGGGTCTGTTGAGTCTCCAGCAAAGAGTACCTTCATTTGATTACTCTTCTTATAAAAAGCTTCAACAATAGTTCTACCACCTAGGTCAGAACCACCGATACCAATTACAACCATGTATTCAGCCCACTTTAAATTTTCATAGACATTTTGGACTGACTTAATATATGAATCTTCCTTAAGTACTTCGATAAAGTCATACTGAGCAACAGCGATATTTTCTTCAATCTTGTCGATGCTTTTTCTGAGATGATTAGATTCAACCTTAACTATTTCATTAGCAATTAAATGACCTAAGTTCTTATTTTCATATAAATACTTAGTATCAAGAGAAAGTAAAGTGTTTTTCATACGTTTTTATCCTAGCCTAAAGAAGGTGGGCTGTCCACTCATATAAGCAGAACTAAACAGATCATTACTCCCTAGTCACCAGATGATTTTTTAGATAAAATGAAGAAGTGAAAAAACATCTCAATAAATGGATTCCTTTTCTTATCATTATCTTTGTAGCTACTGCATTACGTTTTTACCAATTAGGTAATGTTCCAATAGAACTTAACAGGGATGAAGCTTCACTTGGCTATACAGCCTATTCTTTATTACAAACAGGTAAAGAAGAACACGGTCAGTCCTGGCCAATTAATATAGAGTCATTTGGCGACTGGAAACTTCCAGCCTATGTCTATACTCTTATCCCTTTTATCAAAATATTTGGTCTTAAAGCTTGGGTTGTAAAACTACCAAGTGCTTTAGCCGGTATAGGAATAGTTATCCTAAGTGCTGTAATTACTTGGTTACTAACAAGTAGTTGGAAAGATCAGAATAAAAGAATTACTTTAAGCACACTTGTCGCTTTCATGATCACTATCTCTCCTTGGAATATTCATATGTCCCATATGGCTTATGAGGCAAACTTAGGAATGTTATTCTTAATGACTGGGGTAGCTCTTTTACTGACTGCTTTGCAAAACAAATCCAAGAGAGTCTTGTTAATTCCTAGTGCTTTTTTCTTTGGTCTTACCTTCTTTAGTTACCATTCCTACCAGGTCTTCATGCCACTCTTAGTCTTATCTTTTCTATCTATCTACTGGAAAAAAGCCAAAAATATTTTTGAAACAGAAAAGAAAATTAGTTATATCTCTATAGCAATTGGAGCCTTATTTACTATTGCATTAATTGCTACTTCTCTTAGTGCTAATCAAACAAAACTATCTGGCCTTTCTATCTTCGATAAGAGCTCTTACTCAGTAGTAATGGAAGAAAATAGGGGATACTTTGAGAATAGAAATAGTTTACTAGCAAAGCTTCACTCCAATAACTTCTACTTTATCTTCAATCAAGCTCAAAGAAACATAGCTGATATATTTTCTAGTAAGTTCCTTTTCTTTGAAGGTGGCTCACATGGTTCTCACGATATTCCTGGGACAGGTAAGATGCATCCTGTTGCTTTTATTTTCTTAATCATTGCAGGATATAAATTCCTAACTATTTGGCAAGAAAAGAAATTGGAGAAGTGGCACAAAGTTATTATGGCTTGGCTTCTTGTTTCTATAGTTGCACCTTTCATTACCTTTGAAGCTGCTCATACCATTAGATTCTCACCAGCTTTATTCTCTTTAGAATTCCTTAGTGCTTATGGTTTATTTATCTTATTAGAAAAAGCCTTGAAAGATAATAAATATAAAATAATAGCAGGACTAACTATATTTATTCTTCTTTATTCTTTTGTTTATTTCTTTGCTACCTATTTCTTTGTTGCTCCAAAAAGAGACATAGATAAACATAATTGGCAGATAGAAAGGTTAGTAGAACTGGTAAATGATAGGGGAGATAGATATGATCTTATCTCAATGCCAGGTACTGAGTGGTCACCATACATTTACTTCTTACTTTTTAATCAGACTGATCCAAATAGCCTAAGTAAAGATTTAGAATTTTATGATCCAGACCATGAAGGCTTCAGGCACGTAAAAAGACTCGGTAACATTCACTTTAGTTTAATTGACTGGAATGATCAGTCAGGCAAGAGTGTACTATATGTCATAAAGAGTAAAGAAGTTCCTGGAGATAAACTGGAATCAGAGAAATATCGATTAGAATATTCTTTAACTAATCCATATGCAAAGCATGAATGGTTATTACTTGGTAGAAAATAATAAATAAGTTTAAATATAAATGAAAAAACATATCGGAAAAATAATCTTTAGCTTAATTATTATTCTTGCTGTTTTTCTTAGAGTTTATAAAGTCGATACATTATTATCACCGTACTGGGAAGAAGTTGCTCTTGGATATGATGCATACTCCATTAGTGAAACCATGCGTGATCATCATGGTAACTTCATGCCTCTTGTGGCCTTTGAATCATTTGGTGACTGGAAACCTTCCTTTTACTTCTACACCATTGTGCCATTTATAAAATTGATTGGTCTTAATGTATTAGCAGTTAGACTGCCAAGTATTCTAACAGGGTTAGGCATAGTTCTTGGTGTTTATGTTTTACTAAGACAAATCTTACCTAATAATTTATTGAGTAAAAAACCTTATCTCCCATTACTAGGAATGTTTGTCACAGCTATATCTCCATGGGCAATTATGTTCTCACGGGCTGGTTGGGAAGTTAACTTAGCTACAGAACTTATTTTATGGGGAATAATTTGTTTTATTAGTTTTATTAAGCAAACAAAAAACATAAGAATAAAAAATACCTCATTATTCTTTTCTGTTCTCTTCCTATCTCTGTCTATGTACACATACCATGCTACTAGAGTGATTGCACCACTACTGGGAGTAATTTTAATTTGTCTTTGGTATGCACAAACAGATCATTCAAAAAGACTTGCTCAAAGTATAAGAAAGTTTGTAGTAAACAATGTTTATACTATTATTGCCGCTGTCTTATTAACAATACTTTTAACTGGACCATTGATAATCAGTCTCAATGATAAATCTACCTCACAAAGATTTGCAGAAACTAGTATCTTCTCTGAACTTAGTATCATTGAAGAGAGCAATTCTGCTTTATTAACTCAGCCGAATATTATTGGTAAAGTTTTCTACCATCGTTATCTACTTTTTGGTAGAGAAATGTTAACCAATTATTTAGATCACTTTACATTAGATTTCCTCTTCCTGAGTGGTGACGCCAATCCTAGGCACTCTGTCCAATATTTTGGACAACTCTATCATATTGAATTGGTCTTTTTATTATTGGGTTTTTATTTTGTTTTTTCATCTCTTAGAAAAATTAAAAATGATCCATATGGTGATAAATTTAAAAACTATCTTTGGTTACTGATTGCCTGGCTTGCTATCACTATCATTCCCGCTAGTATGACAAAGACTACACCACATGCTTTACGTATTCTGCCCGCATTACCCGTTTTTATTGTTTTTATCACATTAGGAATAGGTCAATTTATTGATGAAGTCATCAATTTATTAAATAAAATAAATATAAAACACAAGTATTTACCAAAGCTTATTCTTAAACTTGTAATTGTATTTTATATTTTAGAACTCTCTGTATTCTGGAGATTCTATACCCTAATTTATCCAGTCCAATATGCTAGTGAATGGCAAGCTGGTTATGCTCAGATGGTAGCTGGAATTAACGATAAGATTGGTTTAGAAACTCCAATTTATATAACTAGACAACAGGGAAGACCAGCCATGTATGTTTGGTTTTTTAGCAAAACAGACCCAAATCTAGTTCAAGAATGGGACAGTATAGCAAAACAAGACCAAGGTGAATATTTAGAGTTTCAAAACATCAAATTTGTTAACTCATTAAATGAAATTACAAATACTCCTGCCACTATAATTGGATCGCAAGCAGAAATTGAAATCATTTCTAACACAGAGGATGGAAAGAATAATCTAACTATTACTCATAGTATTAATAATATTGATAATAAAAATGTCTGGCAAATTGGAGAACTCCAATGAGAAAATTCCTACCATTAATTTTCATTATCTTAATTGGGCTACTTGTTAGAACTTTCAGAATAGAACACGCCCCCAGCAGATTAACTCATGATGAAATGAGCATTGGCTATAATGCTTATTCTATTGCCCAAACTGGGTTAGATGAATGGGGTAGGAAACTCCCCTTAAGTTTTGAAGCTTTTGGCGATTATAAGCTACCTGGATATATTTATAGCGTTGTACCTTTTATATCTTTAATTGGCTTAAATACAATATCTCTAAAGCTTCCCTCGATCATTGCTGGAATATTTATCATAATATTTTCTTACTTTATTACATTAAAGATAACAAATAACCAACAAACTAGTTTGTTTACGGCTGCTTTAATTGCACTTAGTCCTTGGCCAATTCACATCTCTAGAATGGCTTTAGAATCAAACCTGGCATTAGCTTTTTATAGTGGGGGATTATTTTTTTCATTAAGTATTTTTGATAAAGACTTAAAAAATGAAACTAAGACAAAAAAAGAAATAATCAATAAAAAGAGTCTTACAATTAAATTACTGCTATCGGGATTATTATTTGCTCTCTCTTCATATACTTATGTTGCCTTTAGATTAATTACTGTCTTAACGCTATTCTCTTTATCTATAATAAATATTAAGAAGAAAAAGCAACTAAAAAAATCATTTTTAATTTGGCTGTCATTCCTAGTTATATTAATTCCTCTTGTACCACAGCTTTTAGGAAGATCTGGTTCTGCCCGTTTTTCTCAAGTCTCTATTTTTTCTGATCAGGGTATTGAAGCCAAGGTAACAGAGCAAAGAAACTTTTGTTTCTTACAGCAACAATCAGGATTACCAAAATTATGCAAAGTTTTATATAACAAATACTTTTATATTGGAGAAAAGATAAGTAAAAACTATTTAAGTTTCATTCTACCGACATTCATATTTTTAGATGGAGATAAATTAGAATATTTAAATAACCCAGACTTTGGACAGTTTTCAATTATCCTTATTCCTTTTTACTTGATTGGTTTATACCAATTAGTTCAAAATAATAAGGAAAAATATGGCGATAAAACTAAAATTATCTATCTTTTGCTTGCATTCTTATTTACCCCATTATCTTCAGCTTTAGTCGGAGATCCTCAGATAGTCAGAGGTAGTGGCTTGCTCCTCTTCATAGCCATATTTAGTGCGATTGGATTAACTTATATATCAAGCTTAATTAAAAATAAAAATCTACAAAAAATTTCTTTGGCAGTAATTTCTCTTATTTTCTTATTCAACTTCAGCCAATACTTTATTAGCTATAACTACATTTATGCGGCACAGTATGAAAATTATATCTACCAATTAGATCAAAGAACAGTTTCTCATTTAAATGAAGTAGAAAATAATTTTGACAAAATTTATATCTCAAATCATTTTCCCGATGCTCATATTTTATTAGCTTTTTATAACAAAATTGACCCAGCGTATTATCAAGCAAACATTATTAGACCAATAGCTGATGGATTTGGTTTTGCCCATCCTAGTAACTTAGGAAAGTATCATTTCGGTGATCAAAAGTTAATTGAACAACTTTGCTTAACTGATAATTCTCTTTATCTTTCATTCAATGATGAGTTACCTGCAGGGTGGAAAATTGAAGAGAATGAAGCTAATAATTATGTATATGAAATAAAAGGTTTTTCAGGAGTTCATACCCAAGTTAAGTTCTTCGATTTAAAAAGGATTAAAGAATACTTAATAGTAAATAATTTATTAGAAAATACTTGTAAAAACTATACCAAATTATTAATAATTTAATCAAATCAAATCAAATCAGCACACCACTGATTCCTAAACCCTGCATCCATTTCCCAATATCGAGTGAAATCAAAAACAATAATCACGTAGATATTAACCAATATTAATAAAAACAGAAGTGACCACATTAATATTTTAAGCTGTTTATCTTTTATCTTAAATCCAATCAACTTAAGACCATATGGAACAAACCCTAGTCCCATCACACCTCTCATAACCAATGAAGGGACTTCGTGATACCAATGCCCATGAACTCCAGCAACTCTAAATAAAGGAAGCGTAACAAGCCAAAAAATACCAAACATTAAATAATTATATTTCTTGAAAATTCTTTTTATATTATCTACAATTGCGACAACAAAAAGAGGATAAAGCATATAGTCATACCAACCGTGATAAGTATTTTCTCCACTAGTGGCAAGGATAAAAAGCAGATTAAAAATTACAAAAATATTTAAGGCCAAAAATGTTTTCTTATTCTTATATAGAGAAATAACACTAGCAACCAGACCTAGTAGAATCCATCCATCAAAAAATATCTTTTCAATTACACCAGGATGTAAAAAGAACCTATTATGTAGTGTTGCCCAACCAATTGGTCGATTTGATTGTCCTAAAAATACATCAAGAAATAATCCCCAATTAAAATATGCTCCCCATAAAGAAAATAAAATTAAGCCACCAATTAAACCCCATAAACCTGCCATACTAATTTTCTTATCTTTGATAGACATGCCATATACAAAAATTGAAATAGGGATAATAAGGCCTGAGACTTTTGTCAAAACAGCTAATACACCTACCAATAACAAGGCGACATATTTGAACCTCCATTTATCAGGTCTAAGTAAAATTAATGCCAATAAGGTCCAAGTAACTAATAAATTTTCTGCCACAACTAAACGACTTGCAAAAACAAAAGAAGGAACGGTAGCATAGATTAAACTTGTTAAATAAACCCATTTCTTTTTCTTAAAATATTTACTTGAAAGAATAAATATCAAAACTACATTTAAAGTTCCAATTAATATCATCGGAAAACGAATCAATTTTATAGATGGAGTACTTTGCCAGTTGTTTTTTAAGGTATGAGCAAATCCTGGAATTAAAGCAAAGAGGGGAGGATGATCCAAAGCAGGTCTTACAAATGGAGCTTCATCACCACGTTGTTGAAATATATAGTTATCTAAGTATGGTCTAAAATACGACCAGCTAGTAGGCTGTCCTTCTTGGATAAGACTAGAACCAAGATACGTCCAGGCACTCTCATCAGCTGTCTCTCCACCAATTGGAAAACTAGTATAGTTATAAAACCTCAAAAAAAGTGCGAGGACAATAATCGCACTAAAAATAAATAGGTTCTTATTTAAAAACTTCACATTCTTAGTATAACGCACATTTCGTAACAAGTCAGATTGTTATATGATAAAGCAAGTATGACCGAGAAACTTTTTATTAAATTTTTCCTTCTAATTGTAATAGTGGCTGCATTTATTAGGTTTACTGGCTTAGGTCAGATCCCTGTCTCCCTTTATTGGGATGAAGCAGCCATGCTTGTTGATGCTAAGACTGTAGCTGCTACTGGACAGGATATGCACGGTAACCCTTGGTATCAGCTCATGTACCCTTCATATGGAGACTACAAACTACCAATCTATATCTGGCTTGCTAGTTTCTCTGTCAAGTTATTTGGATTGAGTGAATGGTCTCTCAGACTTCCGAGTGCAATTGCTGGAATTGGAACAGTCATCACTTCAGGATTAATTGCCAGATTCCTATTCAAAAATTCAAAAAGAACTGATCCAAAATTAATTCAATTAATGACCATGGCTGTAGTTACCTTTTCACCCTGGAGTATTATGTTTTCCAGGACTGCCTTCGAAGGACACTTAGCCCAATTCTTAGTTAGTTTAAGTATTCTTATATTAATGTGGATTCACTCCACAGTAACTCCATCACTCTTATTTGGGAAGGAGACTCCACAAACTATAATAAAACTATCAATAGCTGCTTTATTTGGAGTAGTAGCAACTTATACATATTTTTCTGTAAGATTTGTTTGGCCAGTAGTATTCATAGCAATTCAACTATTCTATGCATTAAAATTTTTTACAAGCAAAACTAAAACTTTTGCCGTAGTTAAAAATATTATCCTCAGCTCTGCAATTCCCTTAATACTCTTCTTCTTGCTTTTAATTCCCATGGTAAAGTCACCGCTTTATCAAGAAAGTAATACATTTAGATACTCAACCTCTTCTGTACTTAATAGCTTTGACTATCCTGTTATCTCCAATGGACTGAGAGAGTTAGCAGGAAATAATACTATTGATCGTTTTTTCTTTCATAGACATTTACTCTTAATTAAAGAGCTTGCCATTAACTACTCTGACCATCTCAGCTTAAATTACTTATTTATTAATGGCGACTCTAACTTAAGACATGGCACTACTACTCATGGTCTTTTCTTAGTTATCCTTCTGCCAATCTTTATTTATGGATTATTTAAATTATTTTTAAATAATAAGAGAGTTTTAACCGTCTTAATTATTTGGTGGATAATTGCTTTGTTACCTGCCTCTGCACCAGAGACTACCCCGCATGCACTTAGATCACTAAATGGACTTATTCCATTAAGCATTATTATTGGTTTTGGTTTAACCCAATTTATTAACTTTAGTTTAATCAGATCAAAAAAAATAAAATTCAAAGTAATATTATTTAGTTTTACACTTTTAACTATCTTTAATATCGGACACTTCCTTAACCACTACTTTTACCACTATCCTAGCCAATCTGCTCATGACTGGCAGGATGGTTACAAAGAATTAGCTCTAACAATTGATCAAGTCAAAGATGATGTTACCACTGTCTGGGTGGAGCCATTTGAAGGTAGATTTTACTTGTGGCTATTAGCCTTTGGTGATTACTCAGCGACTCAAATTCAAGAAATGGATAAGCCAAACTACCAAATCAGTGAAATAGAAAACATAAAAATAGCTCCTTATGATTGGACTAGATTAAAAACAAATAGCTACAAGATTATTATTGTTGGCGAGACAACTAATATAAATAACAAGCTATCAGAAATAGAAACAAAGCCAAACTGGATTAAAGAAATTTACAGTCATGATGGAATATCTAGATTTAGCGTAGTGGAATTTGGAGAATGAAAAAAAATCATAAATTAATACTAGCATTCATTATCTTTATTGGTTTTTTGATTCGCATTTTTAATCTTTCTTCATTACCACTAATCCTAAATAGGGATGAGGCCGCTCTTGCTTATAATGGCCTGTTAATTAGTCAAAGCGCCAAAGATGAATTTGCAAAAAGTTGGCCTTTAACACTAGAGTCATTTGGTGACTATAAACTTCCGGGATATCCCTATACTTTAGCGATACTATTTAAAATTTTGCCTATCAATGATTTTACGGTCAGACTACCATCTGTCTTAGCTGGAACATTATTAATCTTTATCAGTTATTTCTTAGCTCGAAACTTTAAATTTTCAATAAAGCAATCTTTATTCTTCTCCTTTTTGATTGCCCTTGGCCCAATTTTTATCTTTTACTCTCGGATAGCTTTTGAAGCTAATGTTGCTCTAACTCTATTTGTAATATCAATAACATTATTAACTTTACCTAAAAGTAATTTAAAAACTGATCTATGGGCTGGAGTGATTACTTTTATTGCCATTCTCTTTTACAACACACCATTATTGTTGTTACCTTTTATTATCCTTGCCTTAATAATATCCAGAGGAATTAAAAAACCTCAGAATTGGTTGCCTGTAGCAAGTTTACTAACTTTTATTTTTATTATTATGTTTATGGGTCTGGCTGGGATCTCTTCACAAAAAAGTGGCATTACAATTTTTAGTGATGAAACTATTTGGACAGAGTCAGTTACTCATTACAATAGCTACACAGGAATATCACAAAAGATTCTGGGAAATAAAATTGTCTTTTATATTACAAAGATATGGCCTAGATTCTTTGAAAGTTTTTCCATGCATTTTTTAGTTACTGGGGGAGGAACTCATCCCTGGCACAACTTACCAACTCATGCCCATCTTTATTACACTACTTATTTCCTTGGGCTAGTTGGATTACTCTTACTAATTTTCAAGTCAATGAGAGATAAGAAACATCTCTTTATCTTGTTAATCTTAATTAGTTCTCTTGCTCCAAGTGTTATCACAGTAGATTCTCCACATGCGACTAGAAGTTTATTATTCATCTACCTGCTCACTTTTACAGGTCTGTATTCTTTGACAATAATCAGAAAAAAATATTTCAAAAAAATACTTTCACTATTAGTGTTATTGGTAATTCTAGAATCAAGTCGGTACATGTATCTATATTTTGGAAAGTATCCAGCCACACAACCTTCCTCACTAAAAATTGGTTATCCAGAATTAATAAATGAAGTTAACAAAAACCATTCTGATAAAAATATTGCTGTTATTGATGAAGCTGGCTTTCAATATATTTTAACTGCCTGGTACTTAAAAATACCATCAGATGAATTCTTCTCAACAATAATCAAACAATTACCAGATAGAATTGGATTTAAATATGGTCAGCAATTATCTAACTACCACTTTATCGCACATCCTGATGATAGGGACGAAGCTGAGACTGTTCTGGTAGAATGGATAGATAACAGATGGCAAGTACGCCAATTCTAATTATGTCAAAACCACTTATCAGTGTTGCACTAGCTACTCACAATGAAGAAAAAAACCTTTCTATGTGCTTGGATAGCGTCAAAGATTGGGTAGATGAAATCATTATTGCAGATGGAGAATCTACAGATCAGACCATTTCAATTGCAAAAAAATATGATGCAAAAGTAATTAAGACAACCAATAAAGCAAACTTTCATATTAACAAACAAATTGCCATGGACGAAGCAAAGGGTCTCATTGTTTTACAACTTGATGCAGATGAAGTAGTAGATAAAAAGATGGCCAAGTTTATCAAAGAAAAAGCAAAAGAAATCAGTACCATTGAAAAAAAGGATTCTAGAGATATAAAAAACTACCAGCCAAAGGCTTGGAACTTAAGAAGGAGGAATTTCTTTCTTGGTAGATTTCTAACAAAGGGTGGGCAATACCCTGACCCTGTCATCAGATTATATATTAATGGATTTGCTAGGTTACCTCAAAAGGATGTTCATGAACAAATGGATGTAAATGGGAATATAGAATTTGCTAAAGGACACCTCCTTCACTATTCAAATCCAAGCTTTACTGATTATTTACGAAAATTTAATACTTACACATCATTCAAAGCTATGCAGCTTAAAGAAGAAAAAATCCCCTTTAATGCTGTTTCAATGATAGAGTACTTACTCATCAAACCAATTTCAACATTTGTCTCCTTATATATTAGACATAAAGGCTTCCAAGATGGTTTGGCCGGATTTGTCTTTGCTTTAATGAGTGGAATCTATTGGAAAATTAGTTATCTGAAACTATGGGAACTCTATGAACGAAAAAATTAATGTATTAATAGAAACTAGCCCACTTGGTAATGCCAATGCCCACCGCGGAATTGGTACCTACACCAGATTGCTAACTCAAAATTTAGAAAAAATCAATTCATTTAATATTCAAAGATCTACTTTAGAAATACCTGAAGGATTTAAACCAGATATTATCCATTATCCATACTTTGATCTCTTCTTTTCTACACTGCCTCTAAGCCATCCAGCTAAATCAGTTGTAACTATTCATGATGTTATCCCATTAAAATTCCCTGAACAATATGATCCTGGTCTGAAAGGATCAATGAGATTTATCAAACAGAAATTTTCTCTCTCCAAGGTTGATGCTATCATCACTGACTCTCACGCTAGTAAAACTGATATCATCGAACACCTTGGAGTAAATAGCGAAAAAATCCATGTTGTTCACCTTGCTGCCAGTGAAGAATTACAAGCAGCTGACACCAAGAGTATTAATAGAGTCAGAAGAAATTATAAACTTCCTAAAAATTATTTATTATATGTTGGAGACATTAACTATAATAAAAATATTCCACAATTAATTAAAACATTAAAGTATTTACCAAGAGAAATAAAATTAGTTCTGGTTGGAAGAAACTTTAAATTACAAGAAATAAAGGAATGGCAATGGATTGAAACTCAACTTGCACTAAGTAATGTTGCTGACAGAGTTAAATTTATCCCAAATCTTGGCAGTGATGCTATAGCTGATCTTAGTGCAATATATTCTGGAGCAATTGCATATGTTCAACCAAGCCTTTATGAGGGATTTGGTCTACCGGTCATTGAAGCTATGCAATGTCGTACTCCAGTAGTTTGTGCACATAACTCTTCCTTAATGGAAGTTGGAGGACAAGACGTAGTTTTTACTAAAACTGATGCTGAAGACATAACTAGAGGAATTAATGAAGTGCTTAGTTGGTCAAAAACAAAAAGGGCCGAAAAAATAAGATCAGCATATAAGTGGAGCCAAACATTTTCTTGGAAAAAAACAGCTAAAGAAACAGCTAAGGTTTACCAAAGTCTTTTATAAAATATTTAATTGAATAAAAAATAGTGAAGAACTTCTTTAAAAAATACCACTACTTATTGCTAATACTTATTATTTCCTTTGCTTTCTTTTCTAGAATTATCAGAATCCATGTTCCTGAAAGATATATATTTGATGAAGTTTATCATGTCATTACAGCCAAACTAATTGCTCGTGATGATGCCCGTGCATATGAATGGTGGAATAAACCAGTAGAGGAGAATACAGCGGTTGACTGGCTTCACCCACCTTATGCCAAATATACTCAAGCTTTCTTTATCAGAATGTATGGTGAGAATAGTTTTGGATGGAGAGTCTCTTCTGTAATTTTTGGAGTGTTAGTAATTGTGATGGTTTATAAGCTTTCTTATGAATTGTTTGAAAATAAAAACTTAAGCTTATTAGCCACCTTGTTAGCTTCTATGGATGGGCTACTCTTAGCACAGTCAAGAATTGCCATGAATGATATTCATGTAACATTTTTTATTCTTCTGAGCTTCTTTACATATATTAGATATAAGAAAAAAAAGAAATTATATCTACTAATTGCTACTGGCGTTTGTGTGGGATTGGCCATGGGAACTAAATGGTCAGGACTCTTTTCTCTATTCACAATACTATTTTTTGAAGGTATTAATTACTTAAAAAATAGTGGAGAAAAGTTAAAGAATGGAATTAAAAACAACATTAATCCTCTTAAAACGTTCCTTGCTACTCTCCAACCTCAAAAAATAATCTTATTAACTTTCACTTTAATTATTCTTCCTTTTGCAATCTATCTCCTTAGCTATTCTCATATGTTTATGCAAGGAAAAAGTTTGCTTTGTCATAAACAGGAGGCTATCAGAGGAGAATGCTATTTTGAAAGGATTCAAATTGGTGAATGGAAATGGGAAGGTTATATCTCTCACTTTGCAGAACTTCATCGTCAAATATGGTGGTATCAAACTAACCTTAAAGCCACTCATGGATATCAATCTCGACCATTTCAATGGTTCTTTAATTTAAAACCCGTTTGGTTCCATGTTGACTACCAAGGTGAAAAAATTGGGAATATTTATGCCCAAGGTAATACGGCTCTTTTCTGGATTGGAGATATCGCAATCTTTGTTTCTCTAGCTATTTATTTAATAAAATATAACTCTAAAATAATTATCTATTTTAGAAATAAAATGAAACATAAAAAACTAAACAAAAAACATTGGCTTCATCGCTTAGCTAACTATAATTTACCTAAACATTTTTTCTTCTTAATCTTTGCCTACTTTGCCGTCTGGCTTCCATGGCAACTTTCTCCAAGGATAATGTTTTTCTACCATTACACACCAGCAGTACCACTACTCTCAATTATTCTTGCCTACTGGTTAATTAGAATCAATGATGTCAAAATTAAGAAGTACTACTTAGGTAAAATTATTTTAAGTCTAGTCTTGATTCTATGTGGGTTAAACTTTATTATCTTTTATCCAAACTGGACAGGAATAGTATTACCAAAAAAATTAATTGAACCAATTTACTTTGCAATTAAATCCTGGAAATAATCATGGCCAAATTTATAAACTTTATTAAACTAATCAAAAACTATTTTGTTATTTCTTTCTTAATCATTATTTTCTTGGCTTCGTCATGGAGTTTACTTCAACCTGGATTTTTCAGAGCTCATGACTATGTTCATGGAGCAAGAATTGCAGAAATGACTAGAGCCTTACAAGATGGCCACTTCCCTGTAAGGTGGAGTGAAAACTTTGGTTATGGATTTGGGATGCCACTCTTTGAGTTCTATGCACCTCTACCTTTTTACTTTGGTTCATTGTTGTATTGGTTAGGACTAGATTTAGTCCTAACTGTAAAACTACTTTTTATCATTTCAAATATTGTTTCTTTATTAGGTGCATATAAATTAGGAAAGTCTCTCTTTGGAAATAGGGGGGGTATCCTACTCAGCGCTGCTTTTACACTTGCTCCTTATCGTGCTGTAAACCTTTTTGTCAGAGGTGCAATCAGTGAAGCTTGGGGAATTATGGCCTTACCGTGGATTTTATATGGAATTGTAAAAATAGTTAAAGGTGAAAAAAAATCAGGATTAATTACTCTAGTTATTGGTTTAGTGGTCTTAATGCTCAGTCATAATTTGACAACCTTAATGTTTGTTCCATTTAGCTTTATCTTTGCTCTTGGATACTTATTATCAATCGAAAAAAATAGGAACAAAATAAAATCATTATTAATTAGGATCATTAGTGGCTACTTATTAGCTGGAGGACTTTCTACTTTCTACATGCTTCCAGCCTTTACAGAAAAAAAACTTACGCAAATTGATACTATCCTAGGTGGTTACTTCCATTACTCAAATCACTTCCTATACATTAGACAATTTTTTTATCCTAACTGGGGCTTTAATGGTTCTGGCTGGGGACCTGATGATGACATTTCTTTCTTCCTAGGCTATGGACAAATCATTGCAGTCATAATTTCAGTCTTTGCCTTTATTTATTTGATTAAAAAAAATAAATTACTAACAGATAAGAAGTATCGAGATTATAAATTCTACTTATATCCACTAATTCTTGTTCTAATGGGCTTAAGTCTTTTTATGACTATCTTAAAAAGCAAATTCTTGTGGGATACTCTTCCACTCCTAAACTTCATTCAATTCCCATGGAGATTCCTTTCTGTCAGTATCACCTTTGTAGCAATGGTTAGCGCCTTTAATCTAAAATTATTCACTAATATTGTTATGAAATTATTTTATTTCTTGATTATATTTTGGGTGATTGTACTTGGTAATTTCTATTACTTTAGACCAGAAAAAATGATGGATGATCCGACAGCTCTTTATTATCAAGACCAAGACAAAATAAGAATTAACATGAGTGATGTACTCAAAGACTACGTTCCTATTCAAATGAGTCTTGAAGGTAATCTGCTAAAAGAACAATATTCTCAATTTAAATTTCCAGATAATACAACTACTCAAATAAATAAAACACAGGAAAAACTTTACACCTTTGACTTAAAAGAAGATCAAGTGGTTGAATTCCCAATTGCAAACTTTAGTGGATGGAAAATAGAGATTGACGGACAAGAAGCTGATGCATTGACAGCAGAGAATGGTCTACTTTCAGCCAATCTTCCTCAAGGAAACCATCAAGTAGGAATTTACTTCGGTCACTCTCAAATTAGATTAATTGCAGATATTATCAGTAGTATTAGTTTAGTCATTTTTTTCTATCTTATTATTGATTATAAAAAAGAAAAGAAAAAGCCATTCTTCTACAAGTGTTTTAAATACTAGGCAGTAAGATATTTGAGTAAGAATTAAAAAAATTACTCTAACTACTCTGATATAATCACCTCAATGAAAGTGACGGCCTATAAAACCCCCATCGTAAAAGCTAATGATGATCTTAAACAAATTATCAAAGGAACGATTAAATCTCTTCCTGAAAGAAGTGTAGTTGTCATTGCTTCAAAGATTTTTAGTACCTGCGAGAATAGATTTGTAGAAAAGACAGATAACCCCAATCAAAAGTATGACCTGATTAAAAATGAAGCTAATGCTTACACTGATCCTCATTCATCAAAATATGGACTAATGATGACCATCAAAAGAAACATCCTTTTTGTAAATGCTGGCATCGATGAATCAAATGCAGAGAACAAATATATTCTTTGGCCAGAAAATCCTCAAAAGTCAGTTAATGATATTTGGGAATTTTTAAGAAAAGAATATGGGGTCAAAGAAGTTGGAGTGACAATGTCTGATTCAGCTAGTCAAATGCTTAATTGGGGAGTAGTAGGTAGAGCAATCGCTTATTGTGGTTTTAACCCACTTCGAAGTTATGTTGGCACCAAAGACTTATTTGGTAAAGAAATGAAAATGGAAAAAACTAATGTCATGCAATCCTTAACTGACGCAGCTGTCCTAGAAATGGGTGAGGGTGCAGAGCAAACTCCAATTGCGATTGTTGAAGATATTACAAATATTGAGTTTCTAGATCATGTTCCTACAAAAGAAGAATTAGATGAGCTAGTAATAGATATTAAAGATGATGCTTTTGCTCCCATCTTAACTAAAGCAGAGTGGCACCAAAACTAATTACTACTGAATTAATTACTAAAGCTTGTAAAGAGCTCCATCTTAACTTTAGCTATGCTACAAAAAATAAAACTGTTTTAAATATTCACTTTCCAAATAAAGATCACTTTATTATTAATTCTAACCTTGGCTTAATTAGCAGTACCAAAGCTCACCTTTGTTTAGACAAAGCATATCAATATGAAATACTTAGTGATGTTGTTAACCTACCAGAAACAACTAGTTACTTAGATCCACACAGCAAATATTCAGAGTTTACCAAATTAAAGTCTCACCAAGAAATAAAAAAAGATATTATTAATAACAATTCTTTCCCAATTATTGTTAAAAAGAATACTGGGACAGAAGGAGAAAATGTTTTTCTTTGTCACAATGAAAAGGAATTAACAAAAGCTATAAATAATATTTTTAATTTAAACAGTTCTCTTTATGACCATGTTTTATTAGTTCAAGAATATATTAATATTAAAAATGAATACCGAGCTATTTTTTATAAACATCAGTTAGAACTTCTTTATAAAAAAGATAATCATCAAGCAGAGTTTATTGGAAATCTAAGTCCTCTCCACTTTGAAGGAGCAAAGGCAATTGAAATCAGTGATCAAAATTTACAAGAAAAGATTACAAAATTTGTTACTCCAATTTTTACAAAGTTAGATTTAATTTATGGTGGTTTTGATATTGCAGAAGATCAGAATGGTCAATTTTATTTAATTGAAATTAACTCAGTACCAGGATATGCCCATTATTTAGAAAATAATAGAGAAGAGAAATTGTTAACACTGTTCAAAAAGATATTGGGTGATTTAAATAAATAAAACTCTTTAAATTAAAGTTTAAGAAACAACAATCGTTCTATTTGAAAATATCTCTTCAAAAACATTAATAGGAATCCAAGAATCTTTTTGATAATTTTTTAATCCTCTCGGATCATGTGCATAAATTCCTTCTATTTTTTTTCCATTCATCTTAACACCAGTAGCCAAAAGTAAATGACCTCCATACTTTGCATTCTTCTTTGCTGCAAATGAACCATCTTCTTTGATATATGACCTGCCAGGAAGAAATACTGAAAGAATAACTAATTTATTATCTAAAATATCATTCACGACAGAATCAACAGTCTGCCATTTTTTAGTTTTTGCGTTAATGTTGTATTTATTTAGCAAAGCAGCCAAGGAATGATGAAACCAGCCTTTATCAACAAATTTACCATTGAGATGAGTAATATATCCACCAAATTTTATTCCTTCTTTGGTTAAATCAATAATACTATTATTTTTACCCTTTCCCTTAACTTCCATGATCATTTTCACACACATAATGCCACAGTTTCTCCAAGCCCAGAAGGTAAATTCTTTACTATCTTTGGCTCCATATTTTTTAATATCTGACTTATTTGTTAACAAGTCCTTAACTTTTATTGAAGAGGGAAGAATTCTCACAAATTGTGATAAATAAGATGGTTTAGGTGAAATATAGTAGTTTCCATCAAAAGAGGGGAGTTGTTTTTTATAATAAATAGATAAGATATCTGTAATGATTTTGTTTATGAACTGTTTCATATTCATATTTTAACTTACTCACTTTTATATACTATGTGTCAAATAACAATTCTCACTAACATCTTTCACCTTCATCAAGTAAAATGTAACCTATGGTTAATATCACCTCAGCAGATACAACTGATGAAGTCCAAGAAGTTGGTGCGCTAGATCAATTAGAACTTGATGAAATTAAATCAAAATCAGTCGCTGGAGCGGCCAGTTATTTTGCTCGTACTATTCTTCTCAACTTCATAGGAATTGCTGCCAGCATAGTTCTTACTTTCTATCTATCACCAGAGGACTTCGGAATTTTTGGATACGTTATCCAATTTATTGGTATCTTAACCTTCTTTTCTGATATTGGATTAGCAGCTTCATTAATTCAAATGAAAACTACTCCAACTTTAACTGACTATAGAACTACTTTTACTGTACAACAAATTTTATCTTGGCTGATCTTCCTTGCTACCGTTGGTATTGCAAAAAGTAGCTTAGTTGAAGGAAATGCAGTCTGGATTCTTTTAGCACTGGGGATCTCATTCCCTTTAGCTAGTTTAAAAACCATTTCAGCAATTAAACTAGAAAGAAAACTAGATTTTTCTAAATTAGTTGTTCCACAAATTGTTGAACAAATAGTTTTTAATGGATTATTAATTTTTATGGTCTTTAATGGTTACGGAGTTATCTCATATGCATATGCTATTTTTGCTAGAGCCATAGTTGGAACTACAGCTATGTTCATAATTAAACCATGGAAGATTGGTTTAGAGTTAAATTTGAAAGCTTTAAAATCACTTATAAACTTTGGTGGTAAGTTCCAAATTAATGATTTACTAGCAAGGGTCAAAGACAATCTATTCCAAATCATTTTATTTAGATTCATGTCCCCCACAGATTATGGTTATATGTCATGGGCAAAAACTTGGTCAATGTACCCATATAACTTGACAGTGAATAATGTCATGGCTATTACTTTCCCAACTTTCTCCAGATTGCAAAATAATAAAGATGCGTTGAGGAAAGCAATTGAAAAATCACTCTTCTTTATTACATTAGTAATCTTCCCATTAATCGCTGGGATGAGTCTCTTTATTACTCCTTTAACTCATGTCATACCTAAGTTTGTAAAATGGCAACCAGCTATTATCAGTTTCACTTTGTTTAGTTTAAGTATTGGTTGGAGTGCTATTTCTAGCCCATTAACTAACACTCTTAATGCAATCGGCAAGATTGATACTACTTTAAGATTGATGGTGATGTGGACAGCATTAACCTGGTTAGTCACCCCAGTCATGATTTACTTCTTTGGCTTTAATGGTGTTGCTTTGGCAGGATTCCTTATCTCCTTTACTTCATTCTTACCTGTTGTCTATGTCAAAAAACTTATTCCAATTAACTTTATGGACCAGGTCTGGAGACAATTTGGAGCAACAATTGCTATGGCTGTGGTTGGATTAATGGGTATGAATATTTGGAAATTAAGTATTAAGCATATGCTTGCAGGTATCATTTTATCAGGGCTCACTTATCTATTATCTTTTGTTGTCATAGGTAGACACAAACTAATCGGAGAACTTGGAAGTATTATCAAAAATAAATCTGCCCTTAGAAAAGTAGGGAAGCTATTGTGGGTAAAAATATAAGTAAGGTTATTTTTCTAGTTTTTTTTCTTTTCTTTTCTTTTGTAGCAAAAGCATCTTCAAAAACATTGCCGCAAGTTATTTTCATTAATCATGTCCGTGGAGAAGAATGTTGTGATAAGGGAAGTTTAGATAATTTTGAATTACAACTTAAAACTTTTTCTGATTTAGAATTACCAGCTTTTTTTTCTCTTCGCTATGACGCACTGACTGATCCTCAATATCAAAAGTTAATTAAAAAATATTATAAAAATGACCTCTTCCAATTTGGCGTAATGTTAGAAGTAACACCTCAATTAGCTACTAACTCATTTGTAGAATATAAAGATACTCCAGAAAATTGGTTTCAAGCTCAAAATGCTTTTTTGATTGGATATGAACAAAATGATCGTATAGCCCTAATGGACACTCTTATAGAATCATATGAGAATCTCTTTGATCATGAACCCGAATTTAGCACAGCTTGGCAGGTGGACACTTTCTCACTCAACTATTTACAAAAAGAACACGGCCTTTTGATGCATCAAATTGCTAGAGAGCAATGGGGTCTAGATAGCTATACCTTAGACGGAGGACCTCCTCATTACCCATATTTAGCCAGTAATAAATGGGCCTTTAATCCTGACTTCTCTGATAATGAAAACCTTCTTATTGTCCGTCATACAATTGATGACTCACTCTATACCTATGGAGACAACACTAGTGCCTTTACTAGCCAACCTAATGATTATTCTTTAGACAAAAAAGACTTTGGCTATTTTGAAAAACTTCTTGATCAAGTTTTAAATCAAACCCATCAAATTGGCTTTGCCAACTTAGGATTAGAAAACTCAATGGCTACTCAGTATCAAAAAGAATATATAAAACAAATTGAAAAAATTAATAAATTTGTCAAAGAGGGTCGAGTATCCGTAGTAGATAATATCAAATCTCTTAAATCTATCTATCAAAGTGACAAAATTACTATTCATGAAGGTAATGATTTAATTTCAAATAGTAAAAATAAATCTTTTTGGATAACCACTCCAAAATATAGAATTAGACTCAGATTTGCTGGAGAAAGAGTTTTAATTACAGATCTTAGAGTTTACCATCCTCACCTAGAAGATCCATATTTAGATACTCAGGCAGTCAATAAAGGATACTTTATAACTCCATATCTAATTAACGATGGGATTGATTTTCCTCAAATAAAAACAGCAAGCAAAGTTCAAAAATTCTTAAAAATTCCAATGATTAATTCTTTTCAAGCAGAACCTAAAAAAGATGTTAATTCTCAAAATAATTATCTACAGTTTCCTAACGTTACTGATTTTGACTCAATTAAAATTCCAGCAAAAAATACTATTACTTATCTGAATAATGATAGAAATATCACATTTAACTTTAATCAGGATGCTTTTGAAATTAAAGAAATAAGTAATGCAGAGATTGATTATAGTGGCAAAAACTTTGATTTAAACCCTATTAGCTTTTCTAAAAATAATAATGGAGGAGAGCTAAGTTGGAAATCAGGTAAAGATAAATCATTAAGAACTCACTGGGAATGCAAGGAAATGATCTGCCATTTTGAGTTTGAGCTAACTCCACAACTATTTCCACAGATGATTGAAACTCAATATCCATTTATATTCCCAGAAAAAAAGATCAGAGAACTAGATAAAGATAAAACAATTATTTACGCTCATAATCGATATGCAATTGCCGGACGAAATCCTGTCAGAATAGTTTTAGTACCACAAGATAAAAATGGATTTCCCACTAGTACCAAAGAAGAAGTCATTGTTACAACCACTCCACAAGCAAAACATGTTAGGATTGAAAACCAAACTGCTAGTAGAGAATACCAATTTGTAGATGTTAATCATGAAAAACCAGAAGCTATCAAATTAAACCTTCAACTTGATGATATTAACCTACCGACACAAACTATTTTCTTTGCCCCAAACTGTAAGAAAGAAATTAAATACTGCATAACACACCCCAAACAATCTTGGTGGTTTATCAAAACTGTTTTTGAAGATAAAGTGCGTCTCAAGTTACTAGGTGAAAAGCAAAGCTAAATAGGATATAATAACAACCCTGAAAGGAGGTGTTGTAAATTGCCAATCATTATTAAAGCAAACCCCAAAAGTAATACTAACAGTTTAATTAGAGATTTTAAGAAAGTTATCGCTGTAACTGACATCGTTCAAAGAGTTAGAGACAGAAGATATTTTCAAAAGCCTTCAAAGATTAACGCTATCAAGAAAATTCAAAAGAATAGACTCCAACGTAAAATTAGAGTTCTTAAACACACCAAAAACATTGGTGCAGATGTTATTGATAGAATGACTGCTAGACTTAATAAGTAATCGAAAGATCAAATGTCACTCAAAGACAAACTCATGGAACAAATGAAAGACGCTATGCGTGCTAGAGATAGCGTTCGCTTAGGTGTAATTCGTTTCTTAAAAAGCGAAATAAAAAATATTGAAATTGACCATGGTGAACAAAGTGATTCTGATATCCTCAAAATCATTGCACGCCAAGTAAAATCAATGAAAGACGCTAATACTGAGTATGCTAAAGGTGATAGACAAGATCTTATTGATGATAACAACACCAAGATTAAAATCTTGGAAGAATATCTTCCAAAACAACTTTCAGACGATGAGCTTGAAAAAGTCGTCCAATCTGTAATTGACTCCACTGAGGAGAAAAACATGGGCAAAATTATTGGCCAAGTAGTAAAACAGGTTGAAGGTACAGCAGATGGAGGCAGGATCTCCCAAATGGTGAGAAAACTGTTATCCTAAGGATATGAAAATTAAAAGTGTGGGAGAGATCCTCTCTGAGGAGAGGATCTCCCACAATGTAACAATCGAATTCCTAGCCAAAAAAACTAAGATTAAACAAGAATACTTAGAGTATCTTGAAGATAATCAATTTGAAAAACTCCCCTCAGCTCCTTTTATTAAGGGCTATATAAAAACATACGCTCGTATCTTTGGTTTTGAATATAAACCTTTGATTGCGGTCCTTCGAAGAGACTATAAAGAAAGTGCCAAAGGAAAACTTGTCCCTCGTGAATTTATCAAACCAGTTCTAAGACAAAAAATAACTTGGAACCCTATGACTGCCTCAGTCATGATTGCTGGTAGTATCTTTGCTACTTTAGCTCTCTTTGTTATCTACAAATGGTATATCTTCAACAGACCACCCCTCTTAGTTATCTACTCTCCAGACGAAAATGGAGAAGTATCCTCACAAATCATCGTTGAAGGTAAAACAGATCCTGAATCTTTCTTAGTAGTTAACTCACAACCAGTTACTCTGCAACCAGATGGAAGCTTTAGTACTCAAATCCTTATGCCTAGAGAAGGTATTACAACTATTACAATAGAATCAACAGATAAAAGAGGGAAGACTAATCTCTTACAAAAGACTGTCCGTGTCAAATTCTAAATAAATTGCTAGAATAGATTAAATTAATTTTAAGGATCATTATGGAAGTCTTACCAATCGTTTTTTCAGTAGTATTAGTCGTACTGGCTATTGTTTTATCTGTAGTAGGGATTCAAATCATTATGGTCCTCATGGAAGTCAAGCGAACACTCAAAAAAGTTAATGATACTCTAGATATGGCTGAGAGTAAGATGAATGCCATAGTTCAACCATTACAAAACTTAGGTGGCATGGCTTCTGGCCTTAACACTGGATTTAAAGTCTTTGAATCATTTGTCGGTTGGATAAATAGAAATAAAGAAAATAAATAATGTCTAATAACGATCAAGGATCATTTATAGGTGGCTTAGCTCTAGGAATGTTTGCTGGAGCTGCTGGATATTTCCTTTTTGCAACAAAGGATGGCTCTAAAGTCAGAAAGAAAATGGAAGGTGAGTGGAAGGAAGCAAAGGTCATCCTCGCAGAAGAAGGAGTAATCAAAAACAAAGATATTACCATTAGCGAGCTAGTCGGTGAATGGTTTGGTTTAGAACAAAACAAAACTCCTAAGAAAAAAACTCCTAAAAAACAAATCTCTAATACAAACAAAAACAAAACATCAAAATTTAAAGGTGTTTGATTTAATTTAAAATATTTCTCAATAATATCTATTTTCTAAGTGATATACTGTTGCTATGTCTTTACTAATCCCATTTCTTATACCAATTATTATCATTACGTTAGGCTCACTTAAACAAGTTAACGAGTACGAAAGGGGCCTCATTTACTCCATGGGTAAATTCACTGGGATTATTGGTCCTGGTTGGCATATTGTCTGGCCAATTTTCCAATCATTCAGAAAAGTAGATATCCGTACTAAAGCAGTTGACGTTCCAAAACAAGAAACTATTACTAAAGATAATGTCTCTTGTAAAATGAATGCTGTTATCTATTTCAAAATTAATAATGCAGGTAAAGCTGTCAATGAAGTAGAGAATGTCTTTTGGGCTGTTTCACAATTAGCACAAACTACCATGAGAAGAGTCGCTGGTGAAGCAACCTTAGATGAACTCCTTTCAAACAGAGAAAAAATTGCCAAAGAAATTTTAAAAAGCATTGATATTACTACTGACCAATGGGGAATTGATGTTGAAGCTGTAGAACTTAAAGATATTGAACTTCCAGAAAGCATGGTTAGAACCATGGCAAAGCAAGCAGAAGCAGAAAGAGAGAAGAGAGCTACTATCATTAACTCAGAAGGTGAAGTCCTCGCTGCAGAAAACTTGAGTCAAGCAGCGACAATGATGGCCAGGACTCCAGGAGCGCTTCATTTAAGAACTCTTAACTCAATAAATGATATATCCTCAGACCAATCCAATACAGTTATTTTTGCTGTTCCGATGGAAGTTCTCAGAGCCATCGAAGGAATGGGCGCTATGTGGGATCAAAATACTAAAAAGAAAGCATAACCAATGCTCCAAGTAATCACTCTCCCTAACTGTGAACCATGTAGAATCCACAGTGATATCAAGTTAGTATTACCAGAAAATATTACAATTGATGGCAGTCAATGGCATTATCTTGTATATATACCTTGGGATAATAAATACTTAGATTGGGTTCCAGAAGAATATAAAGACTTTTTTAAATTTGTCTTACCTAATTTAAAAGTTAGAACTACTGATGTTCACACTGCCAAAAGCATTAGCTTTCTTAAAGACTTTCAAAAAAACTTTGCAAATGAAAAAATTAATTGGAGAGTAGTAGCTCTTTCTCTCATTCTTCATGATTGTGGTTGGAGCCAGCTCACTCAACAAGAAATTGCATCAAGCCTAGGCGTAAAAGGACTTAAGCTTTCCCCTGAAGCCATGATGCCAAAACAGACTCATGCAATCAAAGGCCAAGAACTTGCAAAAAGACTTCTGTCTGAATACCAATTTGATCCTCCGATAACCATAGCAGAACAAGACCTTATCCTAAAATCAGTCCTTTATCATGATAAGCCACAAGAAGTTGCGGGGGCTAATCTTCCTTTAGAAGTGCAAATTTTAGTAGATCTTGATCATATTTGGTCATTTACTCATGAAAACTTTTGGCAAGATATCGTCAGAAAAGGAGTAAAACCAGAAGAATACTTACAAAACCTTCAGGCAGATTTAGACTCATATTTTGTGACTGATTTTGGGAAAAAGTTAGCCCAAGAACTCCTCTCAAAGAGAGCAACAGAGATCTAAGAAGATCTCTGGTATAATTTCTACAGTATGACACCAGATCAACTCCGCTCAAAATATCTTAATTTTTTCAAAAAGCACGGACATGCTATTGTGCCGTCTGCACCCCTTGTTCCAGAAAATGACCCTACAACTTTATTTACTGGTTCTGGAATGCAACCAATGGTTCCATATCTGCTAGGAGAAACTCACCCCTTAGGTACCAGAATTGTTGACTCACAAAAATGTTTTAGATCACAAGACATCGAAGAAGTTGGCGACAATCGTCACACTACTTTCTTTGAAATGCTGGGTAACTGGTCACTTGGTGACTACTTTAAAGCAGAACAAATTGAATGGGTATATACCTTTCTAGTTGATGAAGTAGGTCTTGATCCGATGAAGCTTTATATCACTTGTTTTGGTGGAGACAAAGAGGCTGGTGTAGACAAAGACACCCAAGCTGAAGAAATTTGGCTTAAATTATTCAAAAAGAGGAATATTAACCCAGAAGGAAGAATCTCTTTTTATGGATCAGATAAGAACTGGTGGTCCCGTGCAGGTATACCTAAAAATATGCCTCTTGGTGAACCAGGTGGCCCAGATAGTGAAATATTCTATGACTTTGGTAGTGAACTTAATCTACATGAAGATAGCCCTTTTAATGGGGAAGAATGCCATGTTAATTGTGACTGTGGAAGATTCCTTGAAATTGGAAATAGTGTCTTTATGGCATATGTGAAAACAGAACAAGGCTTTAAGGATCTCAAGGGTAAAAATATTGATTTTGGTGGAGGATTCGAAAGAATTCTTGCAGTAATGGATAACCAACAAGATGTTTTCAAAACAGAACTGTTTTCTCCTATTATTAAACAAATAGAAAGACTTTCTGGTAAAAAATATGAAGATAATCTAATGGCATTTAGGGTTATTTCTGATCACATCAAAGCTGCGACATTCTTAGCTGCTGATGGAGTTTTCCCAAATAATAAAGAGCAAGGTTATTTCTCACGTCGATTAGTGAGAAGATCTGTTCGTTATGGTCTCGAGCTAGGCATAGAAAAGAATTTTATCGCCGAGCTTGTTCCAACCATTGCCAGCATTTACCTTAATCAATATCCAGAATTAGATAACCAAAAAGAAAAAATTAAAAATATTTTTGAAATTGAAGAAAATAAATTTAAGAAGGCAATTGATAAAGGTCTTAAAGAACTTTCTAAAATTAATCAATTTACAGCAAAAACAGCCTTCAATCTTTATGAAACATATGGTTTCCCATTAGAACTTTCTCTAGAAGAAGCCAAAAGAATGGGCAAAGAAATTGAACAAGGTATTGAGAGTAAATTTATTGATAAAAGAGCAGCTCATGCTCAAAAATCTAGAACTGCTTCCGCTGGTATGTTCAAGGGAGGTCTTCAAGAAAACTCGGTCACAACTACAAAATATCATACTGCCACTCATTTGCTTCAAGCTGCACTAAGAAAAGTACTTGGCCCACAAGTTGAGCAAAAAGGTTCTAACATTACAGAAAAAAGACTTAGATTTGACTTTAGCTTTGAAAGAGCTATGACAGATGAAGAAAAAACTGCTGTAGAACAACAAATCAATCAATGGATTAAAGAATCACAACCAGTGAGTAAACAGATTATGGAAAAGAAAAAAGCTCTTGCAAGTGGAGTAATGGCATTCTTTGCAGAAAAATATCCAGATGAAGTGAGCGTATACTCAATCGGACCAGAAGGTCATTATCTCTCCAGAGAACTCTGTGGAGGACCACATGTAGAATCAACTGAGCAAATTGGAGAAATTTATATCCAAAAAGAAAAGTCAGCCTCAGCAGGTGTCAGGAGAATTTACATAGGACTTAAAAACTAGAGTTTCTCTAGACATCAATATAATTTTCGCTCATAATGATTGCAATGATGGATTTACCTAATCTTTTTTCTAGTTCACCAAAGAAAGACAAACTTTTCCTAGGATTAATTTTAACGCAGCAAAGCGTTCAAGCCATTCTATGGAAAATTGCAAAGTCTGGCATATCAGTAATAAAAACTTCAGAAATAATAGAGATCAAAGAAGAAGACCAAACAATTGTCCAAACAGATCAAGCTCTCCAAGAATTAGGAGAACTTGCAGAAAACCTTAGTGAAGTTCTGCTTGGCTTAGAATCATCATGGGTTAACCCAAAAGGTGTTGTAGACTCAAAAAAACCATTATTAAAAAAACTCACAGAAGAGCTATCACTAAAACCAGTTGGATTTGTAGTCACAATTGAGGCTGTCACACAGTATCTTTCCAAAGAAAATGCTCATTTAAACACTATTCTACTTTTCTTTACAAAAAATAAGATTAGTGTCTCACTAGTTGAAAGTGGAATCTTACAAAAAACAGAGAGCGTTGGAAGATCAGATGATACTGTCAATGACTTTATCGAAGCCCTAGCAAGATTTAAATCAAATCACAAAAAAGACCTACCTCCAACTGTAAAACTAGTCTCAATTAATTTAACAAAAGAAGAACTATTTGAACAACATCAAGCATTAGCTAATCATGATTGGGTAAGTGAAGGTTACTTTATCTCAACTCCAACCTTAGAAAATCTTGATCCAGAGATATCTATTCAAGGAGTAATAAATCAAGGTGGCCTAGCTGTCGCAAAAAGCCATGGACTAGAAGTATTATCAAACTCTAAAGAAGAAGAGGTGATAGAGTCTTCTCCAACAGAATTTGCCTTTAAAGAAGTCGATATTGATAAAAAAGATTCAGAAAACAATAATTCAATGGAAAAAGATTCAGACAAAGATATTAAGGAATCAGTTTTAACTAAGGAAGATGATAACTTAACTGCTGTCCCTACCAGCTTTGGGATTCCAATCAGCTCAAAAAAATTACCTAAATTTGAAGAGCCACCACACAAGGAAGTAAAACAGCAAATAGATCACCAGCCAGAACATAAAATAAAGCAAAAGACACATAAAAAAGAAAGTAAATTAATGCATTGGTTTCATGAACATAAAAAATTTGCCTTTATTGGATTTATATCAGGTTTATTTACACTTATATTAATTGGATTTTTAGCAATTACTTTTTCTGGAAAGGCTATTATCACACTCAATTTGAATCCCAAGAATATTAATAAAGATATTTCTATTACTCTTGATCCATCAATTAGATCGGA